>JAWVFM010000295.1:0-5439 GCA_033856015.1 Solirubrobacterales bacterium | reverse complement strand
GCACGGTCGCGACGATCGAGCCGTCCGACGTCGACGGCGTGGTTGCCGAGGTCGCCAAGGTTCAGCCCTTCTGGGCCGAGCTCTCGGCCGCCGACCGCGCCCGGTACCTGCGCCGCGCCGCGGACGTGCTGGTCGAGGAATGCGACGACGTCGCCTCCCTGCTCACCCGCGAGCAGGGCAAGCCGCTCACCGAGAGCTACACGATGGAGGTCGTCCCCACGATCGACGTCCTGCGCTGGTGTGCCGAGAACGGGCCGAAGATCCTCGCGGAGGAGCCGTTGCCGATGGGCCAGGCGCTGTTCGCGACGAAGCGGGCCAAGCTGACCTACGAGCCGCTCGGCGTGATCGGGGTCATCTCGCCGTGGAACTACCCGTGGTCCATCCCGTTCGACGAGGTGGTCATCGCCCTCGCCGCGGGCAACGGCGTGGTCCTGAAGCCGGCAAGCCTCACTCCTCTCCTCGGCGAGCGGATCCGCGACGTCCTGGAGCGCGCGGGCATTCCCGAGGGCCTCGTCAAGGTCGTGCACGGCGGCGGCAGGATCGGCGAGGCGCTCTGCGAGGCGCCCGGGATCGCGAAGGTGTTCTTCACGGGCTCGGTGGAGGTCGGCCGCCACGTCGGCGAGGTCTGCGCGCGCAACCTCAAGGGGTCGGTCCTCGAGCTGGGCGGCAAGGACCCGCAGATCGTCTGCGCGGACGCCGACCTGGCGAACGCCGTGTCCGGAGCCGTCTGGGGCGGCTTCTCGAACGCGGGCCAGACCTGCTCCGGGATCGAGCGCACCTACGTGGTCGCCGACGTCGCCGACCGCTTCCTGGAGGGCGTCATCTCCGAGACCAGGCGGCTGGAGGTGGGCGACCCGACGAGCTGGGACACCGAGATCGGGCCGATGGTCTCCGCGGACCAATACGACGTGGTCTGCGAGCTGATCGACGACGCCGTGTCCAGCGGAGCCGAGCTCGTCTGCGGCGGGCCGACGGAGATCGCGGGCTTCACCGGCAAGTTCATCGCGCCGACGATCCTGACCGGGGTCGAGCCGGACATGAGGATCATGCGCGAGGAGATCTTCGGTCCGGTGCTCCCCATCACCGTGGTCGCCGACGAGGCCGAGGCGCTCGAGCGCGCGAACGACTCGCAGTTCGGGCTTGGCGCATCCGTGTGGACCCGCGACCGGGCGAAGGGGGAGCGGATCGCACGGCGGCTCGAGTCCGGAATGGTCTGGATCAACGACCACTCCTACACGCACGCCGCCTGCCAGTGCTCGTGGGGCGGGGTGAAGGACTCCGGGATCGGCCGCTCGCACTCGAAGTTCGGCTTCTACGAGTGTGTGAACGTGAAGACCGTCTCCTGGGAGCCGGGCATGACCCGCGACATGTGGTGGCAGCCGTATGACCGCACCCTTGGCGAGGCGCTCCAGGCGTCGGTGCAGCTTCTCTACGGCTCGGGTGGCGCACGGATGAAGGCGCTCGGCGAGGGCATCGTGCCGCTCGCGAAGGTCGGCGCCCGCACCCTGCGCAAGGGCAGCTGAGCCCGGCTCCTTGAACCGGGTCCACAACCTCATTTGCTCGTCCGGACGGTGGGCGCGGCGAGTCGAGAGCGAGCTGATCCCCTGGGGCATCGGCCAGACCGACCTGGGCGACGACGTCCTCGAGGTCGGTCCCGGGTTCGGCGCGACCACCAAGGTCCTCGCGCGGGGGCCCGGGCGCCTGAGCGTCCTCGAGCTCGACTCCGGCTACTGCGAGCGTCTGCGCCGCGAGCTCGGCGAGCTCGCGGAGATCACCCAGGGCGACGCGACCGAGATGCCGTTCGCCGATAACTCATTCACCGGCGCGGTCTGCTTCACGATGCTTCACCACATCCCTGAGCCCGAGCTCCAGGACAGGGCGTTCGCGGAGATCGCCCGCGTCCTCCGCCCCGGAGGGGTATTCGCCGGAACCGACAGCGTCGGCACGGGCATCGTCTTCAAGCTGATCCACGTCGGTGACACGCTGATGCCGATCGACCCGGACGCGCTTCCCGCCAGGCTCGCGGCGGCCGGTTTCGAGGACGTGAAGGTGTCGCGCAGCGACGGCACGTTCCGCTTCCGGGCGACCAAGCCGAACGGTCACCGATGACTGGGGATGCTCGGATCGAGCAGGTCCCGTCGGTCAAGCTCGACGCGCAATGGAATCCGCTCCTCACCGAGCCCCCAATGCGAGTGGGGACCGGCATCGCCATCCAATAGCTGGCGACGAACTGGAGACAGGCGCGCGAAGCGAGCGTCGCCGGCCTGGATCTGAAGTCTGTCGCGTGGCCGGATCCACCGGTGGGTGTAGGCGATGAAGATCGCCTTCCGGGTGAGCTTGGAGAGGTTGTCGCTGCGCGAATGCCAGAGCCGCCGGTCGAAGATGAGCGCATCGCCAGCAGCCGCGAGGATCGGCCGGGCGCCTGCGGGAGGCTCGAAGCTGGCGCCTGGCCCGGGCCGCGCCAGGCTGTTGCGCGTGTGGCTGCCCTCGATCACGAGCATGTTGCCGCGCCCTGGAGCCGAGAGATCCGAGAGCCAGTAGGCGACCTTCAGCGACAACCTCGGGCGGGGGTCGGTCTCCAGGTCCAGATTCTGGCGCCCGCCGTCCTGGTGCCAGCCCCAGACAGCGCTTGCTCGAGGCGCCGTTCGCGGCGGGTTCATGTCGAGATGGGAGTGGTAGACGTAAATGTTCCAGCCGAGCTCACCCCAGATCAGGGGAAAGACAGCCGGGTGGTCGATGAGCTCGACGAAGGCGTCGTCGCGACCGATGCCGCCCAGCAGATGCATGGCGCCGTTTGCGTGAGGGCTCTCTTCGTTGTAGACGCGGTTGAGCGCTGAGGTAAGCCGCTCGACCTCCACAGCATCCAGCGCCCCGGGAATGGCCAGGAATCCGCTCGAGCGGAGCTCGGCGCGCTGGGAGCTGGTGATCGTGAGCGGCCGGATCGCCGTCTGAGCGGGCACTGCACTGATACGTACGGAACGGGTGGTTGGGTCCTTGCGGCCTGGCTTCGGCGTCACTGGGACAATCGGGGCGTGAGCCCCGGCTCGGCCCTGCAAGAGCGTGCCGCCTCGGCCGTTGCGAAGACCGCCCCGGCGATCGAGGTCACGGGCCTGGTCCGCGAGTACGACGAGCGCCCGGTTCTGGATTGCCTCGATCTGACGCTGGCGCCGGGATGCAGCCTGGCGGTGCTCGGCCCGAACGGCGCCGGCAAGACGACCCTCCTGCGGATCCTCGCCACCCTCCTGCGTCCCACCTCCGGGACGGTCCGCGTCCTGGGCCACGAGCTGCCGGGCGCTCGCTGGCGCGTGCGCGGCCAGGTCGGCCTGCTCGGGCACGAGCCGATGCTCTACCGCGAGCTCACCGTGGCCGAGAACCTGGGACTGCAGGCAAAGCTCCACCGCGTCGCCAACCCGGAGCGCAGGATCGCGGAGCTCCTGGAGGCAGTCGGCATGCGGGAGCGCGCCTCCCAGCGGGTCCGCGAGCTCTCCGCCGGCATGGTGCAGCGCGCCGCGGCGTGCCGAGCGGTCCTTCACGACCCCGTGCTCCTCCTGCTCGACGAGCCCACCTCGCACCTCGACCCGGAAGCCGCCGCCCGCGTCACAGCGCTCCTCGGCGGAGAGGGCCGGAGAAGGACGACCGTGCTCGTCAGCCACGATGTCGGGGCGGCGCTCGGGACCTCGGACCAGGCGCTGCTCCTGCGCGCGGGCGGGTCGGTCGCCTTCAGCGGCCCGGCGAGCGCCCTCTCCGAGGGCGATGCGCGGGCAGCCTACGGAGGCGCCGCGTGACCGCCTTCCGGGCGATGCTCGCGAAGGACCTCCGGGTCGAGCTGCGCACGATGGAGTCGGTGCCGGCGATGGCGCTCTTCGCGGTCACGACCTTCATCGTCTTTCGCTACGGCCTCGACCGCCAGAGCCTGGCGGGCAGCCTCGCGGCGGGCGTGCTCCTCGCGACGGTCCTCTTCGCGGCGATCCTCGCGATCAACCGCCTGTTCGTCGCCGAGCGTGACGAGGGTGGCTTCGACGCGTTCCGGCTGGCGCCGGCGGACCCCACGAGCCTGCTGGCGGCAAAGGCGGCGGCGATCGTCATCTACCTGCTCGCGCTCGAGCTGATCGCCGTGCCGGTCTTCGCGGCGTTCTTCCTCGACAGCGCCTCGGGGCTGCCCGCGATTGCCGCGGTCCTGGCCCTCGCGGACGTCGGCCTGGCGGTCACCGGGGCGCTGATCTCCTCGATGGCGGCCAACTCCCGCTCGCGGGACATCCTCGTGCCGCTCCTTCTACTGCCGCTGTCGATCCCGCTCGTGGTCGCCGCGGCAAAGGCATCGGCGCTGGCCCTGGCTGCCGGTGGCCCGTCATACGGCGGCTTCGGCAAGTGGCTGGTGGTGCTCGCTCTTTACGATATGACGTTCGCGGCGATTGGCTACGGCGTCTTCGAGTACGTCATCGAGGATTGATCGCCGCCCGCGCCTCATGAAGGGACTCAGTCTTCGCACCCTCTCGATCCTGACCGTCGCGGCGATCGCGGCGGGCTACGCGCTGGTCTTCTTCTACGCGCCGAACGACGCCGACCAGGGCTTCATCCAGAAGATCTTCTACCTCCATGTGCCGCTTGCGATCGTGGCCCTGACCGGGTTCATCGTGGCCGCCTACCACGCGATCCAGCACCTGCGAACCGGCGACTCGAAGCACGACGCGCGCTCCTACGTCTCCATCCACATCTCGGTGATCTTCGGCGTCGCGGTGCTCATCACCGGATCCATCTGGGCGCGAGCCTCGTGGGGCAAGTGGTGGGTGTGGCAGGAGCCGACCCTGGTCAGCTTCCTGATCGTCTTCCTCCTCTACTGCACGTACTACCCGCTCCGCTACGCCATCGCCGACCGCGACCGCCAGGGCCGCTACGCGTCGGTGTTCGCGATCACCGCGGGCGCCTTCGTCCCGCTCAACTTCATGGCCGTCAGGCTCGCCCAGCCTCTCGTTCACCCCCGCGTCTTCGCGACTGCAAACGGCGGCCTCACCGGCTCGATGGAGCTGACGTTCCTGGTCTGCCTGGCGGCCATCGCCCTCCTCTGGGTCGTGCTCGTGAGATTCGAGCTCGCCGCGAAGGCGACGCGGGGCAAGGTCTCGCGGCTTCGCCGGGCCCTGGAGGGCGGTCGTCCCGCGGCGTCGCGGATCGCGCCGAGCGTCACAACGGAGGCGAGCTCCCTCTGATGCTCCTCGCCTCCACTCCCGCGATTCCGCTTCACGAGGCCGGCAAGTACGTGGCGGGCGCCTACGTCGTCTTCCTTGCCCTGCTGCTCGTCTACGTGGCGATCATGGCCACTCGCCTGGCGCGCCTCGACCGCGACCTCGACGGCCTGGCCGAGCTGGCGGAGAAGCAGGCCGCCCCCGCCACCGCCGAGCCCGAGCGCGAGGAGGTTCCGGCATGAGCGAGCTGGTGGCCCTC
>JAWVFM010000294.1:0-6342 GCA_033856015.1 Solirubrobacterales bacterium | reverse complement strand
GAGGACGATCGGAAGAGCACTGGAGCCGGAGTCGTTCGATGCGGGAGCGGTCACGGTGCCACCCGGTGAATTGGCCTGTCCGGCGGTCGGAACGTGAAGCTTGTACTGCCCGGAAGCTGGCGGCGATGCCTGCGCCACGCCTGCGCCGCCGAACGCGAGAAGCGCCGCGCAGAGAGCGACGAGAGCGCTCGACTGGAGGCGGTGGCGCCTAGACTGGCGTCCGCCGTTGGGGAGTCCCGTCACGACTCCGCAGATTAGCCATGCGTCCGAGCAAGCGCCTGATCAGCGATCGCAGCGTCGTCGCCGTGCTGGTGGCGGTCGCAGTCGCGGGCCTGGCCTTCGACAACGGGGGGTACGGCGACGTCGCGGTTGCCATCCTCGCGATCGCGACGTGGGCCGGCGCGGGTGCGTGCGCCTGGGTGTTGCGCCCGGAGCCGCCGACACGCCCAGTCGTCCTCGCGGCTGCCGCGCTCACGGGCCTGCTGCTCCTCTCCGTCGCCTCGATGGCCTGGGCGAACGACGCGGGACGGGCGTTCGCCGCATCGGAGCGGGTGGCGGCATACCTCGGGCTCTTCCTGCTCGCCGTCGTGACGCTGCCGCGTTCGGGCCCGCGGCCGTGGCTGACCGGCCTTGCGGCGGGGATCGCGATCGTCGGCGCCGCCGCGCTGGCCAGCCGCTGCGATCCCGCCCTGTTCGGCGGCGGGGACCGTTTCCTCTATGCGTCCCTGCCCAGCGCGGCCGGCCGTCTCAGCTACCCGGTGGGCTACTGGAACGGGCTCGCCGCGATCCTCGCGATCGGGGTGGTCCTGTCCGTCTGGCTCTCCGAGGCGGCCCAGACGCTGCTCGCCCGCTGCTTTGGGGTCGCGCTCATGCCCGCTGCCTGGCTCGCCATCTATCTCACCTCGTCGCGAGCGGGCTTTGCCGCCGCGATCCTGGGGGGCCTCGTCGTCGTCGGCCTCGGGAGGAATCGCGCCTCGCGGGCAGTCGGCGCGGGGATCGGCGGGCTCGGCGGCATCGCCCTGATCGCGCTCGCTCGGGGAAGCTCCGGCTTCCTTGCCGGCGCCGACACCGCGGCCGCCAGGCACTACGGGCTTGCCGTCGCGGCGGCCACCCTTGCGGTCGGCCTGCTTGCAGGCGTCCTTCGACGCGTTGCCGAGGGACGAGTCGCGCCGGACGCGATGCGTCTGGACCGCAGGCTCCTGGCGGTGCTGGCCGTCCTCGCGGGGCTCGTGGCCTTCGTGGCCGCCGATCCGGCGACGCAGCTTCACGAGTTCGAGCGCCCGGACTTCAGCGCACCGGGCCTGACCGCGGGCCAGCGGCCGCTCCTGAGCGCCAGCGGGAGCGGTCGCTTCCAGTTCTGGACGGCCGCCGTGGACGCCTGGGAGAGCAGCCCGGTCCACGGTGTGGGAGCCGGCAACTACGAGCTCTACTGGAACGCCCATCCCGGCGGGCCGGTCGCGATCAGAAACGCCCACTCCCTGTACCTCGAGACGCTCGCCGAGCTCGGTCCGGCTGGGCTCGCCCTCCTGCTCCTGTTCCTCCTGGCGGCGCCCGTGGCGCTCTGGCCGCGCTTGCGCGATCGTGGGTCGGACGAGCTGGCGGTCGCGGCGGCGCTCCTGCTCGCGGGCCTTGTTTCGGCCGCCGTGGAGTGGACCTGGCAGATCCCTGCGGCGCTCGCCCCCGTGATCGTCGGAATCGCCGTTCTGGCCACGGCGGGCCCGGCCCGAGAGCGGGCCCGGGTGCGCTCGCTTGGCAGCAGGGCAGCGGTCGCCGCCTTGGTCGTCCTGGGCTGGGCCGTCGTCTGGTCGGGCGTGGTCGTCCTGGTGAGCGAGCGCTCCCTGGCGGATAGCCGGGCCGCGGTCGATCGCGGCGACCTCGTTGCCGCCGCCGCGGACGCCAGGCGGGCGGCGAGTCTCGAGCCGTTCTCCGCGGATCCGCAGATCCAGCTCGCGCTCGTCGAGCTCGACGCGAAGCAGACGGCGCCCGCGCAGGCGGCCGCCGCGCGCGCGGTCGACCTGGCCTCGGGAGATTGGCGAACCTGGTTCGTGTCGCTCGAGGTGGCGGGGGTCGCCCGGGACCAAGGCCGGATCCACGCCTCGCTCGCAGAGCTCCGGAGCCTGCTTCCCGTCCCGCTGGGGTCGCTCGTTCGCGGGTGATTCAAATATCCTCGGAGGCGGCATGGGCGGGAGACCTATGACTGCTGAAGAGGCTGCACGCGTATCGAACCTGCGAGGGGCAGACATCGCGACCGTCCGCGAGCGCGGGCGGGACCGCTTCTGGCGGGACGCTCGCCGGCGCCGCCTGCTGGCCGCGGCAGACGTACTGGTCGCGGCGCTCGTCGCCGCGACCCTCTCCCCGCCGGGCGAGGTCCCCTGGAGCTTCATCGTGGTTCCCGCCTGGGTGGTGGTCGCGAAGCTCCTGGGCCTCTACGACCTGGACCAGCGCTCCATTCGCCATCTGACGATCGACGAGCTGCCGTCGCTTGCTGCGTGGACGGCGATCGGGATCGCCGGCCTGGCAGCCCTTGGTGGGGTTGGCGCCGGCGCAAAGATCTCGTTCGGGGCCGCGGTGATCGCCTGGCCCCTGGCCGCTGCGGCCGCGGGGTTCGCGCGCGGCGCGGCGCGCTGGGTCTGGCGGCGAATCACGCCTCCGGAGCGCACGGCGGTGCTTGGCGACGGCGAGCTGGCAGCCGCGGCGCGACGCAAGCTGGAGATCTTTCCCGACATGCACCTGCAGCTCTTCGAGGGTGCTGCGCTGTCCGAGTCGGCGCTGGGCGACGCCGAGCACCGGCGCGACTACCTCCACGAGGTGGTCGCCGGGCTCGACCGCGTGATCGTCGCCTCCGAGGGCCCCGACCTCGAGGTGATCGGGCTCCTCAGCGGAGTCTGCCGCTACGAACAGGTCAAGCTGAACGTGGTCTCGCCGCTGCGCGCTGGCGGCGCGCCACGAATCTCGGAGGTCGCCGACCTTCCGATTCTCGAGTACGACACGCGCGACGTTCCGCGCTCGACCGTGCTCCTCAAGCGCGGATTCGACCTGGTTGCCGCGTCCTGCGCGCTTGCCGTCCTCGCCCCCTTCTACCCGCTCGTGGCGCTCGCGGTCCGGCTGGACTCGCGGGGATCGTCCATCTTCCGTCAGCGTCGCGCCGGCCAGGGGGGAGCGCCGTTCACCATCTTCAAGCTCAGGACCATGCAGGAGGGGGCGGACCTCGCGCTTGGCGAGGTGGTCGAGATCGACAGCCTGGCGGAGCCGGTCTTCAAGCTGCGTCGCGACCCGCGCGTCACGCGCTTCGGCCGCTTCCTGCGGCGTTTCAGCCTCGACGAGCTGCCGCAGCTCGTGAACGTGGTCCGCGGCGAGATGAGCATCGTCGGGCCCCGGCCCGAGCAGATCGAGCTCGTCGACCGCTACAGCCCGGAGCACCGTCTGCGGCTCGGCGTCAAGCCCGGCATGACCGGGCCGATGCAGGTGTCCGGCCGCGGCGAGCTCACGTTCTCGGAGCGCCTTGCGGTCGAGCTCGACTACGTCGAGAACCTGTCGATTGCCCGCGACCTCTCGATCCTCCTGCAGACGATCCCCGCGGTGATCCGGGGGACCGGCGCGTTCTGAGCAGCTGACCGTGCCCGACGCGACCGCGGCGCGGCACCGAAATGGTGAGAGCGCGACGGTGATCGTCCCGACGGCGCGCGGCGGGCCGCGCCTGGAGCGTTTGCTCGACTCGCTCGCGGACCGCCCGGATTGGGCCGAGGTGGTGATCGTCGACAACGGCTCCGGCGACCGGTCGCTGAGCGAGGCCGAGCGGGCCCGGCCGGGGGTTCGCGTGCTCGCGCCCGGGGTGAACCTCGGCTTCGGCCGGGCCATCAACCTCGCGGCCCGCTCGTGTGCGACCAACACCATCGTGCTCGTCAACGATGACTGCGTCTGCGATCCGGGCTTCGTGGTTGAGCTGGTTGGCGCCCTCGATCCGCCTGCCGGGGTGACGATGGCGGCCGGAGTCATGCGCGAGCACGGTGCGGCCGGCGTGATCGACACCGCCGGCGTCGACGTGGGCGAGGGCCTCTTCGCGTTCGACTATCTGAACGGGGAGCCGCAGGCGGCCGTTGCGACCGCGCCTGACCCGCTCGGCCCGAGCGGGGCCGCGGCGGCGTTCGACCGCGCGGCGTTCCTGGCCGCGGGCGGCTTCGACGAGCGGATCTTCGCCTACCTCGAGGATGTGGACCTGGCGCTGCGGATGTGGCTCGCGGGTGGCCGGTGCCGGCTCGCGCGCGGCGCCGCCGGGCTGCACGAGCATTCGGCGACGCTCGGGCCCGGCTCGGAGCGCAAGGACTACCTGATGGGTTTCGCGCGCGGCTATCTGCTTCGAAAGTGGAGCGTGCTCGCGAGCCCCGGCCGAGCGCTCCGCGTGCTCGCGGCGGAGGCCGCGATCTGCTCGGGCCAGGTCGCGATCGATCGGACGGCGGCCGGAATTCGCGGCCGCCGGGACGGCTTCCGGACACCGGTTTCACGGCTTCCCTACCCGGCCGCGGCGATCGCCGCCCAGCCGGCCCGCGGCCGGGGAGGCGCGCGGCTGGGACGGCGGCTTCGCCGCCGCAGGCGGCTCGGGTCCGGCATGCCGGCGAGCGATGGCGGCAGCCAGGGCGTCATGGTCGTCCTGCACGCCGCCGAGATCGGGGGGCCGCTTCGCTCGCTGGAGCGCGAGCTCGAGTGGCTGGCCGCGAGCGGGCCGCTCACCGTGGTCGTGCCTGAAGGCGGTCCGGTGCCGCCGCTGCCGAGCGCCGCCGCCGTCGAGCGGCTCGCGCTCGCGCCGCTCATGCTCCCGGCCGGGCCGCTTGCCGCCGGCCGCGAGATCGCCGCGATCAGGCGAGCTGCCAGTGATGTGGGCCGGCTGATCGCACGCGAGCGCCCGGACGTCGTCGTCGTGGTCACGACGATGCTCCCGGGCGCCGTGCTCGCCGCGCGCCGGTCGGGGGTCCCGCTGATCGTCTACGCGGCCGAGCTCCACACGGGCCCCGGGAGCGGCGCGCGGCGCCGGCTCGGTGGCCGCGCGCTCCTGCGCCTCACGGCCGCCTCCGCCGACGCCGTCATCGCATGCTCGGACGCCGTCGCTCGCCAGTTCGCCCGCGACCGTGGCGCGGCGCTCTCGGTAGCCACGCCCGCAGTCGGCACCGCCAGCCGCGGGGGCGACGGCGCGAGCTTTCGGCGCGAGCTCGACCTCGGTGACATGCCGGTGGTGCTGGCGGTCGGCAACCTCACGCCCGGCCGCGGCCAGGACGTCCTGGTGCGTGCGATGCCCGCGATCGTGGCAGCGGCGGGGGAGCTCGCCATGGTCGTGGTCGGAGCCCGGTTCGACCGTCCGAAGGACCGCGCGTTCGAGCAGGAGCTGCGGGCGACGGCGAGCGAGCTCGGGGTCAGGCTCATCCTCGCCGGACAGCGGGCGAATATGGCAGATGCCTACGCGGCGGCGGCGGTGGTCGTCAACCCGGTGCTGGCGGCGGAGTCGTTCGGCAGGGTCGCCTGCGAGGCGCTCGTTGCCGGCGTCCCCGTGGTCGCGACCGCCGTCGGCGCCGTGCCCGAGACGCTTCGCGACATCGAGGGGGTCCAGCTCGTCGAGCCGGGCTCGCCGGGAGCGATCGCCGCAGCGGTAGCGGCGACGCTGGGCGACGAGACGGCCGCCACCCGGGCAGAGCGCGGCGGCGAGGCGGTCCTTGCGCGGTATTCCGCGGAGGAGAGCCTCGCCGTCTTCAGGCGAGCGATGGGCGCGGCTCTTCGTCGCTAGTCACCCAGGCTCGGGGGGCGCAGGCAGGACCGGGACATCTCGAGCCGCACGCGTCGCCGCCAGCTCGATCCGCTCCTGCTCGCCGTCGCCGGCCACCGCCTTGGCCGCCGCGCGAAGCGCGAGGTTAAGCCGAAGCGCGCGCCACGAGCGGGCCTCGCGCCGGGCGCCGAAGGCACGGCGCAGCACCGCGCGCCGGTTGACGGCCACGCGGCGAGCGCGCTCGACCGGATCGAACGCCAAGCTGGTCGAGGTGCCGCCGACATGCGCCACGCTGCAGAGGTCCGGGCGGAAGAGCGAAGGGACTCCACGAGCCCTGGCTCGCAGGCAGAGGTCGAGGTCCTCGCCGTAGAGCTCGATGGCGGGGTCGAACGGCCCGAGTCCGACCAGGACGTCGCGCGGCGCGACCATGCAGGCCCCCGTCAGCCAGCCCACCTCCGCCGGGCGGTCGAGTCGCCACGGTTCCGTGTGGGCGACGATCGTGCCCGGCTGGACGCGACCGGGGATGAGCGCGCCCAGCCACGGCCAGAGGCCCGTCGGCGAGCCGCTGGCGGAGGGCTGGGGCGATCCGT
>JAWVFM010000293.1:0-3130 GCA_033856015.1 Solirubrobacterales bacterium | reverse complement strand
GCGGACCTGATGCCCCGCCGCGTGACCTTCAGCCGCAACGGCACGCTCTCCCTGTCGCGCACGTGCCGGTGCTACTGCAAGTACTGCTCGTTCGCGACCCGCCAGGCGCACCTCTACGCGCCCGACGAAGTCGAGCAGCGCCTCGACGAGGCGCTGAGGCGCAACGCCAAGGAGCTCCTGGTCCTCACCGGCGAGATGCCGGAGGTGAATCCCGAGGTCGCGTCCCGGCTTCACGCCTACGGCCATGCGGACTTCGTCTCATACGTGGTCTGGGCCTGCGAGCGCGCCCTCGAGCGCGGGATGCTCCCGCACACGAACCTCGGAGTCCTCGACCGCTCCGACCTCGAGCGCCTGCGCGAGGTGACCGCGTCTCAGGGCCTGATGCTCGAATCGATCTCCGAGCGCCTGATGGAGACGGTCCACGCCGGCTCGCCGACCAAGCATCCCGCCAGGCGGCTCGCCACCATCGAGACCGCGGGAGAGCTGCGGATCCCGTTCACGAGCGGCATCCTCGTCGGCATCGGCGAGACCGAGGACGAGCGCATCGCCTCGCTCGAGGCGCTGGCCGAGGTGCAGGCGCGCCACGGCCACATCCAGGAGATCATCCTCCAGAACTACGTCCCGCACCCGAAGTACTACGGCCGTGAGGTTGCGGAGATCGCGGACGAGGCTTCCAGGGGGCGCTGGGGGAGCACCGGATATACCCCCACCGAGCCGCTTCGGCATCCGGCCTCGCACAGTCCTCGCGTCCATGCTGCGGGGCTCGTTGGGGGCACACCCGATGCTCCCGCAGCCGACGAGCCGGCCCTCCTCGCTGCCCCCGCCGTCGCGCCTGACTGGGCCACGCCCATCTCGTTGGACGACATGAAGAGGCTCGTTCGGGAGTGCCGGCGGCTCATGCCGGATGTCGGCATTCAGGTCCCGCCAAACCTCTCCGACTGGTGGGTCGACCTCGTCCGCGAGGGGGCGACCGACCTTGGCGGGCTGTCGGCGAACGGTGACCACATCTCGCCCGAGCACCCGTTCCCGAGCCCCCACCAGACCCGCAAGCGCCTGGCGCCTGAGGGCTACGCCCTGACCGAGCGGCTGTGCACGTACCCGCAGTACCTCGATCCGGAGTGGATGGAGCAGGGCGTTCTCGACGTCGTGAAGCTGAAGTACTGGAGCTTCATCCCGCGCCGCGGCTCCGGGCGGCGGCAGGAGCGGACGATCGCGCCCGAGCTGGCACCCGCGGCGATCGAGAAGGGGCGCCGCGGCCAGGAGCTCTCCGAGGACGAGCTCACCGCGCTGTTCGCCGAGACCCGCCCCGAGGTCGTCGAGGAAATGCGCGTCGCGGCGGACGAGCTGCGCGCCGAGCTCGCGGGTGATACCGCGACGTTTGTCGTCAACCGCAACATCAACTTCACCAACGTGTGCGTTGTGGGCTGCGCCTTCTGCGGCTTCGGCCAGGGCAAGCGCTCGCCGGACGCGTACCTCGTCGCCGAGGACGACTTCCAGGCCCGGATCCACGAGGCACTCGAGTTCGGGGCGACCGAGCTCTGCATGCAGGGCGGAATCCACCCCGACTACACGCTCGAGCACTACGGCCGCTGGCTGAAGCTGGCGAAGCAGGTCGCGCCCGGGGTGCACCTCCATGCCTACTCGCCGATGGAGATCCACTTCATGTGCGAGCGCTCCGAGAAGACTCCGCGGGAGGTCTTCGACTACCTGATCGAGTGCGGCCTGGGCTCGACGCCGGGAACGGCGGCGGAGGTGCTCCACGACGGCGTCAGGGCGAGGATCTCCCCCAACAAGCTCCCGGTCGCGCGCTGGGTGGAGATCATCGAGGCCTGCCACGCATCGGGCCTGCGCTCGACCTCGACGGTCATGTTCGGCCACATCGAGGAGCCCTGGGAGCTGGCGCGCCACATGCGCGTCGTCCGCGAGCTCCAGGAGCGGACCGGTGGCATCACGGAGTTCGTCCCGCTCAGCTTCATCCCGTTCAACACCCTCCTTGGCCGCACCCACGGCGTCGAGGAGATCTCACGTGAGGACAACCTCAAGCACACCGCCGCGTTCCGCCTGGCGCTCGGCCGGGAGATCACGAACCTCCAGGCAAGCTGGGTGAAGATGGGAATCGACGCCGCGACCGAGAGCCTGCGGTGGGGAGTCAACGACCTCGGTGGCACGCTGATGGAGGAGAACATCTCCCGCATGGCCGGTTCGCAGCACGGCGTCCGCTTGGACCCCGGCCAGCTCATCGCTGCTGCCCGCAAGGCCGGGCGCACGCCGGCCCAGCGCACGACGCTCTACGACATCGTCGAGACCTACTGACCTCCCGGCGGCCTGGTATCAGGTGGCCGGCGTCGGAGTCCAGCCTCGCATCAGCGTCCAGCTCGCGGTGAGGACCGCGATCGCGAAGGTGATGATGGGGACGATGGCCCCCAGGACACCGTCGGCGGCGAACGCGCCGGTCGTGCAGAACATGACGCCGAGGCCGAGCGGCTGGGTGATTGCCGAGAGCGCCGAGAACCCCGCCACCGGTGCCGGCAGTGCGCCGTGACGGTAGCCGGCGATCGCGGTTGCGGCCGAGAACGCCGTGAACGCCGCCGCCGCGGGCCCGGCTGCCAGCGCGCCGAAGTCGTTGAAGGCGCGCGTCAGGTCCGGGTCGAGCTGGTCAGGGCGAAACGCGGCGACGGCCACGCCCGTGAATGCCATGAGGAGGGCGCCCGCTCCGATCAGCCCGGCTCCATAGGCGATCGAGGCCAGACGGCCGGTGCCCCCCTCCGCAGCGGTGATCGTGCTCCGCAGGCTGCCGAGGAACCAGACGAAGAAGAAGATCCCGGCTGACACGACGGCCAGCCCGATCTGGATGCGGGTTGCGTGATCGGCGAAGTGCGCCGCCCACGCGGTCCCCGAAGCGTCGTAGGAGGGCGCTCCCGAGTTAACCATCCCGAACCCGACGAGGAACAGGATGACGGAGATGATGCCTCCCGCCGCTCCTCGGCGGGCGTTCTGATCGCTTTCCATGAAAGCTCCTTCCCTGTGGATCGAGGAACCCCGTGCGGCCCTCGATGACGAGTCCGTCTGCGGCCAGACCCTATACCGCGACACAATGCAGGCAATGCGCGCGATGGTCCTCGAGGAGCAG
>JAWVFM010000292.1:0-6463 GCA_033856015.1 Solirubrobacterales bacterium | reverse complement strand
GTCGACGGTGCCGCGCTCGCCAAGCTCCGGCGTGTGGCCGGGTTCCAGCGGCTCCTCGCCGACTCCGATGCCAACCGCCTCGTCGAGCACCACGGCGTAGAGCCCGACCTTGCGATCGATGCCCTTCAGCCGGTGGGTGCCGCGGCGCTCGATGCTGATCCCCGGGCTCAGGCGGCCGGCCGTCTCCTCGGAGATCAGGACCGCGTCGCCGAGCTCCTTGGTCTCAGACTCGACGCGCGCGGCGACGTTCACCGCATCGCCGATCACGGAGAAGTTGAGGCGCCCGCCGCCGCCGATTGACCCCGCGGCGACCTTGCCCGAGTTGATCCCGATGCCGATTTCGAGGCCCAGGTTCTCGTCGCGGTTGACGCGGCGGGCCATCTCGTAGGCGGCGCGAACCGCGCGGTCGGCGTGGTCCCGGTAGTTCTCCGGAGCGCCGAAGATCGCCATCAGGCCATCGCCCATGAATTTGTCGACGTGCCCGCCGTGGCGGTTGATGATCGGCACGGTCAGCTCGAAGAGCTCGTTGAGCTTGCCGATCACCTCGCGGGCCTCGGCCTCGGCTGCGAAGTGCGTGAAGTCGCGCACGTCGAAGAAGAGAAGGCTGACGTCCACTTCCACCCCGTCGCGCGGGTAGTTGCCGGCGAGGAGGATCTCGGCGACGCTGGCGTCGAGGTAGGTGCCGAACGCCTCGCGGATCTGCTTGCGCTCGGCGAGGCCCTTCACCATGAGGTTGAACGACGCGGCGAGCTCGCCCAGCTCGTCCCCCGTGGTCACCGCCACCGCGGTTTCGAAGTCGCCGCGGGCCACCGCCTCCGTCGCGCCGCGCAGGTCGGCGATCGGGCTGAGGATCGAGTGGGTGAGGAGCACGGTCAGCTCGAGCGAGATCGCGCCCGCGATGCCGACGGCGACGAGGACGTCGCCGGAGATGCCGCCGCCGTGGGAGGTGAGCGCGGCGACGATGAAGCCGGACACCACGTTGATCACCGGCAGCACCACGAGCATCCGGGTTCGCAGCGAAACGGCGCGGACGCGGGTGGAGAGACGCGGGCTGACCTCCTGGTTGATGTCGACGAGCACCGGGCGCATGCCGGACTCGACGGCGAGGTAGTGGAGGATCGCCGAGTAGCCGAGCGCGATGAACGACCCGGCCACGAGCGGGAAGTAGTTGAACCAGGCGAGCCCGAGGAACGCGGTGGCGACGACGCAGCCCGGCAGGACGACGACGAGCGTCGGGATCTTGACGTCCGTCTTGATCAGGTTGAGCGGCAGGCTGACCGCCGTCGACCAAGCGTGCGCGGTGGCCTCGTCGGAGCGGTCGCCGGCGATCCAGTTGCGGATCGGCTCGAGCCGCGGCAGGGTGCGCTTCAGCGTCAGGGACACGCCGAGGAACGTGAGGAACTCGACCGCCGCGAGCGTCTTCAGGTAGTCGCTCGTCGGCGCCCTGTAGAAGAAGGTGAAGAGGCCGAGGGTCGCCGCGGTGATCCCGAACGCCGTCAGCAGCTCGAGGATGACGAAGATCGTCGGGTAACGGGGACCGAAGCGGCGGTAGAGCACTGTCCAGATCGGCAATGCCATGCCGGAAGTGTCTCAGGTACGCGCGTACAGATGTGTGAGCTGGGAACAAGCGCCCAGGCGGCCGGTTGGACGCTGCGGCGCTCGGGGCGGGCGATATTCGGACCGCCCGGCCATAGACCGAGCCGCCGCGCCCTGAGAGCCTTCGTGGCGCACACCTCCAAGCCACGCAGGAGCACGGAGGAGCGAAGCGGGCGGACGACGTGACCACCCCAGGTCACACATGTCCTGCCCGGCTGAGGCGCCCAAGCGGCGTACGAAGCGGGGACCTCCGTGCTCCTGTCAGTTCTTCCCCCGGCGAGCGGGCCTCGCTTCACACGATTTCCACCTCCCTGCAGGCAGCAGGGTGGACGATCGGGACGTCGAAACTCTCTTTCGTGGCGCTCCCTGCGCCGCCAGTCGCCGCCCAGGCACAGGCACCGGCTCAAGCTCTGGCCCGAAATATCCGAAAAAGCAGGTGTGGAGGTTCTTAGCGCTACGCGTGAGAATGCCCCGGGGCCGCAGAACGGCGGGTTCCCGGAGCCGTCCCTTGGCCTGGAAGTACGCCTGGTCAAGGCGTTTCACGACGCCTGCGATCAGTCCACGCTGATCCGCCTGCCGCTCAACGTCCTCCCCACCGCGATCCGCCAGGTCACCTGCAGCGGCTGCGGCCAGAGCTTCCAGTGCGACCCCGTCGAGGAGCTCGGCGTGCTGCGCTCCTCCGTGCGCGCCCCGCGCGTTGCAGCCGAGCCGTTGGCTCCCGAGGAGGCGCCCGCGGCCACCGCGAAGCCGCGCGTCTCGATGCCGAGCTTCTCCTTGCCGAGTGTCTCTCTGCCGAGCTTCTCGATGCCGAAGCTCCCGAGCTTCTCGATGCCGACGCTTCCGAAGCTCTCGAAGCCGACGGCGCGAACTCGGACCAGCGCGAAGACCACGACGCTTCCGCCCTACGCCAGCGTGGCGATCGCCTTCGCCGCGGTCGTCATCGGGATCATCGCGATCCAGAGCTGGAACTCCTCCTCGACCCAGACGCCCGCCGCCGCAGCGCCGCCCGCCGCCGCCGCAGCGGCCACGCAGAAGCCGGCCAAGCACCAGGCCAACGCTCCCGCCAAGGGCGCCGCAAGCGGCTCCGCCAAGCTGATCCGCGGCAGCAACTACACCCTCGCCCTCCCCGCCGGCTGGAAGCAGACCACGCCGATCAAGGGCGCGACCTTCGCCGCCGCCGCGACCGACGGCTCCGCCGACGCGACGCTCTGGATCCAGAACGACCCCAGCCTCGACTACCCGACCTTCGAGGCGCGCTCGCTCGCGCAGCTTCGCGCCGTGGCCGGCTCGGCCCGCGTCGCCAGCCGCGTCGTCGCGCCGACCGCCGACGGCACCGTGGTTCACCTGACGACCGACGCGCCGGCCAGCAAGCCCGCCTACCAGGCAACGCTTCGAGTCTTCGGCCCCTACCGCTACTACCTGGCGACCACGGTCGAGCCGAATGGCTCCAGCATCGGCACCAAGGGCGCCCAGCTTCTCGCCAACTCGCTCACGCCGATCAACGACGGGACCAGCAAGTGATCCGCCGCCATCGTCGCCGCTACCTGCTGCTCGCGCTTGTCGCGCTGGCCGTGCCGCTGCCGGCGTTCGGCCTCGGCTCCGACCCGGCGCCGCCCCAGGCCCTGACGGTCTCGGCCTCGCTCGAGCAGTGCGGCATCGCCGCGACCACCGTGGTGTGCAAGTTCGACGCGAGCTACAACTCGATCGCCGGCGCCCGCTACTACACCGCTTCCGTCACCGGCCCCGACGGCAGCGTCGTGGACTACGGCGACGTCGGCGCGGCCTCGACCAGCCTCTGGGTCCCCTACGTCGGCGACGGCACCTACACGATCAGCATCTCCGCCTGGGGCGCCCCGGTCGCCAACAAGCCTCCCAAGCCGATCGCGAGCGGCACCACGAGCGCCGGCGGCTCGCCCGACCAGGTGACCACCGCCCCCGGTGCAAAGACGGCCGCCAGCGCGCCTGCAAGCCACGCGAGCGCCTCCTCCTCGAGCGCGCCCGGACAGAGCTCCTCGAACCCGGGCCCCACCGCGCCTTCGACCAAGCCCTCCACCCCGCCGGACAGCCCCGGCACGACGACCTGCAAGCCGGCGCCGGCACCTCCGCCCCCGCCCCCGACGCCGCCGACCACGAACACGCCGAGCGTTCCCGCGGACCCGAACGCGGGCGACGGCAGCCAGGGCCCGCCGCCCATCGCGGGGGTCGGCCAGGCCGCCACCGACTCGATGTCGACCTCGGGCGAGGTCCCCAGCTACACCAATTCGAATTGCCCGGACCCGACGGCGACGACGCCGGCGCCCGACGGAACCTGCTGCCCGCCACCGGCGGGGTAGCATTGGAGCCCGATGGGGCTCTTCGACCGTTTCAAGGGACGCAGGCAGAGCGAGGACGCGCTCGCCGGCGCCCGCGCTGAGGCGCCCACCACCGCCGGCGCGCCAGCGCCCCTGAAGACCGACTCCGGCGAGACGATCGGCGTTCCGGTCAACTCGATGGGCCTCGCCCCAGGGGAGGCGCCCGCGGCCTTGGCCGGCCAGGTCCCCGGCCTCGAGAACCTGGGCGCCATCGGGGCGATGATCCAGCAGGCTGTCGCCAGCGGCAACGTCCAGGTGATCCAGGCCGAGAGCCAGCAGATGCAACAGCAGGCGCTGGCGATGCGCCAGTCGATGCTGGACGTCCTCGCCAAGCACGGCGTCGACGCGACCCCGGGCGCCGGCCAGTCGTTCCCCATGGGGAACATGGAGCTTCAGAAGGACATCATGGCCGTGCTCCAAAAGCACGGCGTCAGCACGGGCTTCGACCCGGCCGCCATGGGCTTCGGCACTCCGCCGGCGAGCCCCGCGGCGGGCACGCCGCCGATGCAGGTCGAGCCGGGCACGCCGGGCGAGCCCGAGGCCTCCTAGCCCGGCCCGAGCCCGCTGCCCTCGCTTAGGGCTTCGTCACCTTCGTGGTCAGCTTGGCGCCGTTGTTGGCCGGTTTCGGGTCGACGGTGTGGGCGGCGACCGTCACGCGCTGGGTCTGCTTACCGGTGTGCTCGGCCCGGGCCCGCACGGTCATCGCGATCGCGCCGGCGGATGCGAGCGAGGAGAAGGTGCATTTGACCGTCCCGCCCGGCTTGCCGGGCAGGCCACAGCTTCCGCTCGAGCCGGCCTTCGGCCCATTCGCTCGAACGCCGAGCGCCTGCAGGCCGTCGGGAAGGTGGTCCGCCACGACAACGTGCTGCGCCGTGTCAGGACCGTCGTTGACCGTGCGGAGCTTGAACTTGGCCGAGTCACCTTTCGTCACCTTCTTCGGACCGTCGAGGGCGATCTTGAGGTCGGCGTTCAGCGCAACGGTGTAGTGGACGGTCTTCGATGCCGGGTTCCCGGCGTTGTCCTCGGCGTCGACGGTGAAGGCGTGCTGGCCGAGGGTGCTCGTCTCGATGGGCGATCCATTCGGCACGGTGCCGGTGCACGAGGCAACCCCGGAGCCGCCGGCGTCGTCGGTGCACGAATACGAGGCGTTGACGGTCGAATCGGGCGTGAAGATTGCACCGTCCAAGGGGGTCTCGATGGCGATCGAAGGCGCGGTCGTGTCGGTCGGCGTGTAGGTGATCGCGATCTTCGCGACGCCGTTGCCGTCGATCGTCGTTGCCGTGTTGATCTGTGCGGGGTCTGCGCCCGCGATGTAGCTCGCGCCGGCGCCGCCGCCGGCGCCGCCGGCCGAGGCGGTGGCAGGGTTATGCGTGGGGCAGTTGACGACACCGCCGCCACCGCCACCGCCCCCGCCGTTGTAGCCGCCTCCACCGCCGCCTCCGGGCCCCGCATTCGAGTAGGCGCTGCCGCCTCGTCCCCCCGAAGGCCCGGCCGCTGTCCCGCCCGCGCCCTGCACGCTGTCGTTGCCCGTGCAGGTTCCGCCGAACGTCGTGGGCGAGCCCCCTGGGCCGCCCATGCCGAGCACGCCGTGGGCCCCGCCGGTGGCCGGGCTGGTCCCAAACAGCATGCCGGCTGCGCTGCCGTTGGCTTTGGCGTTCCCACCGGCGCCGCCAGAACCCGCCCCGGTGCCGCCGCCATTGCCCCCGCCGCCACCGGACCCGCCGGCGACGACGAGGCCCGAGGCATGGGGGTCGCAGCCATTGGTAATCGAGCACGTCTGGATGTCGGTGGCACCGCCGCCGCCACCCGCGCCTGTGCCGCCGCTCATCCCGCCGCCGTTGAACCCGCCCCGCGCGCCCGAGCCATCGCCGCCGACCTCGATGTAGAGCGTGGCCCCCGGTGTCACGGCAAGGTCGGTGCTGACCCTGGCCGCCCCGCCCGGCGTGACGGCCGGCCCGCCCGGCGCTCCCTTGCCGCCGACCGCGATGACGTGGACCTGGGTCACTCCCGGCGGGACGGTGAAGGTCTGCTCGTCGCCCGTGTAGGTGAAGGTCTGGGTGACGGGGGCGTAAGCGCCGGCCGATGAAACACCGCCAAGCACGAGTGCTGCTGCTGCCACGACCCCGGCCGTTGCTGCCCTGCGCATCTCGCGTTCAGCGTATCTACGATGTTCGGCGATGACAACCGCGACGACCGACGCCCTCTCCCCTGCCGCGAGCGCTTTCGTCTCCGGCGAGGCGAAGCCTCTGCTGATCGGCGCCGAGCACCGACCTGCCGCCGACGGGCGGACGTTCGCCACGCTGGACCCCGCCACCGGCGATGAGATCTGCCAGGTCGCCCTGGCCGGCCCCGCGGACGTCGATGCCGCGGTGAGCGCCGCGCAGGCCGCGCTCGACGGGCCGCTTCGCAAGGTCAGCGCCGCGAAGCGATCCGGCCTCATCTACCAGCTGGCGGAGCTCGTCAAAGCCAACGCCGACGAGCTCGCCGAGCTCGAGTCGCTCGACAACGGCAAGCCC
>JAWVFM010000291.1:0-5236 GCA_033856015.1 Solirubrobacterales bacterium | reverse complement strand
CCCCCCCCCCCCGACGCCCGAGTCGGCCCCGCTGCCGGACTCCACGAGCCCCCGCTCTGACCTGGCCGTGGATGCCGTCGCATTCTTGATCCCCTGCGCTGCCGCAGGCCCAGCCCGCGGGGCTCTGGCTGCACTAGCCCTCTTCGAGTACCAGGAGCGTCGCCGAATGCACACCATCGGCCTTCATCGCGTCGGCTGCCGCGTCGGTTTGCATGAACTTCTGAAAGGCAGCCATGTCGGGAATCTCCGCGATCAGTCCAACGCGGTTTGAGCCGGCCGGATCGCGAAATGCGCGCATCGCAATCCCCAACGGTCCGAAGACTTCCTCGCGCTTGGGTGAAGCCAGCCAATGCTCGACGTCGTCGACCTCGTGAAAGACAACATGCGTTGCCATGGTTCCTCGTCTCTCGCTGCCGAATGAATGTGCGATCGACCCGATGCGGCATCGTCGCCTGATTGTGGGAATGCCCGACTCATGTGAGCTTCCGGGAACGACGAGGCCCTGCCAGAGCATGGCCTGGTCGGTGATCACCGACCGTCACTTGTAAGCGATTCCCGCGCTCACAGGGCCCGCGAGAGGCATCATCTCGAACGCCTTGAATCCGGCCCCGCGGCACCACCCCTCGAGATCGGCCCCGGCAAAGTCGAAGGCGTCGCCGAACTCGATGAGCATGTTCAGCGACATGAGCAGACCGAACGAGTTCTCCCGGCGGGCGTCGTCGATGATGTTCTCCACGACGATCAGCGCGCCGCCGTCGGGAAGCGCGTCGTAGGCGGCGCTGATCAACTGGAGCTTCTGCTCGAGGTTCCAGTCATGAAGGATCATGCCCATCGTCAGCACGTCGGCTCGAGGCAAGTCGCCCGCGAAGAAGTCCCCAGAAACTGTCGTGACGCGGTCGCGCAGCCCCGCCGCCTCGATCGCCCGCTGCGCGATCGGTTCAACCACCGGCATGTCGAAGCTCGTGCAGCGCATGTGGGGGTTGTGCTCGGCCACGATGATCGACAGCTGTCCGGTGGCGCCGCCCACATCACAAAGGGTCTCGTACCTGGAGAAGTCGAACTTGTCGGCGAGGACATGAAATCCGCCTGCCGATATGCCGGTCATCGCATTCATGAACCGCTCTAGGCGTGCGGGGTCGCTGTAGAGCTCGGCGAACATCGGCTTCCCGGTGTGCTTGATCTCGTTCTGCGGCGCGCCGGTTCGCAGTCCCGCGGTCAGGTCGCCCCAGAACGGGTACAGGCGGGCGTTGGCCATCTCGAGGATCCCGCCCAGGTACTGCGGAGCGTTCTTGTCGAGAAAAGCGCCCGTCTCCGTGGTGTTGGAATAGCTGGCGTCGGGCCCGTCGCCTTCGCGCTCGAGCAGTCCGAGCGCGACGAGCGCATCTGGGAAATCGGGAACCGCCCGCGGATCGAGCGTCAGGGCCTGACCGAGCTCGGCGCCGGTCATCCCGCGGTCCCCGAGAGTCGAGAACACCTCGAGCTCGACTGCGGACAACAGCGTCTTGGATGCCATGAAACCCATCCCGATCTGCATGATGTGTCCCGGATCGAGGCTGGCCGGCGCTGTCTCAGACATGTGTGTCCTTCCGCTGGCGGGCCGTATTGCCCGGGCCAGCCGCGAACGTACCACCGGGCCGCCGTCGTTCCAAAGTGTCGCCGCGGTCCGCCGCCGCTCCACGCAAATCGTGACTACGCCGCGACCACCGGCTTGGACGCATCCCAGCAGGCCCGACCATCTCGGCAGACCGCTCGGGCCTTGGGCACTGCTCTGCGCGAACTCGCGTCGACATCGCACGAGCCGTCAAAAGCGAAAACCGGATCGCCAGCCAACGGCCTTCAGTTGTCCGGCAGGCCTTCGAGGAGATCGACGTCCTCGAGGTCCTGGGGCCGGCCACTGGATCGCTTCATCGCGATCAGGTCCGCACGAGCAGCAACCGGCACCGCGACATCCCCGAGATCGACCTCATGTGCGCGTTCGCGCCACAGGGCGAATGTGCCGAGCGCCGCCGGAAGCACGATCACATCGACCAGCCCGTGATCGGAATCGAGTTGCCACAGATCGCCTGAGGCGAGCAGCGGAGCGCTTGGCGGACCGGTAGACCGCCGACCCTCCGGGCCCAGGATGCGCGCGTCGATGTCGACCAGAGCGGCAGCCAGGCGCGTGTAGTTCTCCCGGTCAGACGGAACCGCGATGTCGAGATCCTGGGTCAGGCGCTGACCACCGTGAGCCTGGACGGCAATCCCGCCAACGACCACGTAGGAGACGGCATGTCGTGCGAGCGCAAGAAGGATCTCGCGAGGATCGAACAACGCGGCGTTCACGATCGACGCGACGTGGCCTTCACGAGGCCGGCTCGCAACTCAGACGCGAGCCGATTCCAAGCCAACGCAAGCTCCAACCGCTCGGACATCGGCCGGCGAAGCGCCGCGGCCACCGCACCCGGACGCTCGCGCGAAACCCCTGTGGCCAGTTGCTCGGAACGCGTTGGCTCCATGGCCGCACCGTAGCGCCGAACTCCGACGGCAGTGACAACAGATGCCTCGTCCTTTGCGTCCAGATAGTCCGGCTTCCTGGACGGTCTCGACCTCACACTGAATTCGTCCGAGACGTCTCTACCGCGAGTCGCGTGTGGCGATGCGGCGCAACTGCTGGTCGTAGGTCAACACGTGCATCATTCGCCACAGCGGCGATGAAGATTTCCCCGGAGGGTGCCGGCCCGGTGTAGCGTCGCGTCCCGGGCCTGAGTTCAACCGCGCCTGCCCGCGCGGAGAGGACGGTTCCCATGGCCGTCAGCGACGGGACGACCATCGAACCGCGACCGGATCGCCCGGCGGCGGAGCGTCGGCTCGTGCGCGTCGCGGCCGACGAGCGCTGCCCGTTGCCCGAGAACCCTGTCCTCGCCGCCTGGGCGGCGACCCTCAACGAGGTGGGCCAGTGGGCCGAGATTGTCGATCACCGCTGGCGTTGCGTGTACTTGACCGATGACGCGCGGCGGATCTACGGCGGCAGGGTCGAGATGGTCCCGTTCACCCTCGGCGCGTTCACCTACGGCCCGGAACGGCTCGAGGAAGCCATGGCATGGCGCGGCGGCCAGTTCCCGTTGGAGATCTTCCGCAAGGCGCTGTTGAAGGTCGGCCCCTGGATGCTTGGCGATGCCGCGGGCGGCCGCGACGAGCTGCGGGCGCTGGTCGATCCGCGACTCGCGGACCTCGTAGACGAGCTGTCTCCCGTCGATTTCGCGCACGCCACCTCGTACATCTTTACTGGCATGTACACGGCGGCGGGAGCCGGTGTGGACATCCTCACGTCGGTCCTGCGCGTCCGCGACGAAGTCGGCCGGGTGGTTGGAACCGTGGCGATGAGCAAGCCCGCCATCGGCATGGCGGCAGTGGCGCGCATGACCTCGCTTGGAGACCGCCGTCACTTCGAGCGCATGGAGACGCTCGCGAGGCCAGCACGGCGGCCGGCGGCTGTCCTCTTCGCCGACCTCGAGAACTCGTCGCGCCTCGCTCGCCGGCTCTCGACCGCCGGCTACTTCTCGCTCGTGCGGCGGATCGCGCGCGCGGCTGACGAGTCCGTCATCGAGGCGGGAGGCCTCCCAGGCCAGCACGCCGGTGACGGCGTCGTTGCGTTCTTCCTCGCGGAGACCGCCGGGTCCGAATCCGCCGCGGCGCGCAACTGCGTGACGGCGGCGCGCAGGATGAGCGAGGCGATGCTTGTCGTCGCCGCTCGGAGCGACCTCGACCCCGACGACGTCGTCCTGCGCTTCGGCCTGCACTGGGGAGCCAACCTGTACGTGGGCCAGATCGCGACCGCCGGCCGGACCGAGGTCACGGCGCTCGGCGACCAGGTCAACGAGACGGCACGCATCGAAGCGTGCGCCACCGGGGGGCGGACACTCGCTTCGAAGGACCTCGTGGAACGCCTGGACGACGACGACGCGCGCGCACTGGAGCTGACGCCCGATCACGTGACCTACACACCACTCGGCGAGCTGGGGTCGGCAACGGAGAAGGCCCGGCGCGACGCTCCCGCGATCGCCGTCTGCGAGGTCTAGCCATGGACTGTCCGAACTGCGGCCACGCCAATGCCACGGAGGCGCACTTCTGCGGCAGTTGCGCAGCCCCGCTCTCCGGATCGGCGCCGTGCCCCGCCTGCGCGGCACAGAACCCCGTCGGGCAGAGATTCTGCAACGACTGCGGCCACGCACTGTCTGCTGCCGAGCCTCCCGAGCACCTCGCGGAGAAGATCCGCGCGGTCGGCGACGCGCTGGACGGCGAGCGCAAGCAGGTGACGGTGCTGTTCGCCGACGTGATGGGCTCGATGGAGCTCGCCGAGCGGTGCGACCCGGAGGTCTGGCGGCGGATCATGGGGCGCCTGTTCGCGACGCTCTGCGAGGGCGTCCACCGCTTCGAGGGCACGGTCGACAAGTTCACCGGCGACGGGATGATGGCGCTCTTCGGGGCGCCGATCGCACACGAGGACCACGCGCGGCGCGCGTGCTACGCCGCGCTCCATCTCCAGGCGGAGCTGGCGACGTACGCAGCGGAGCTGCGCCGCACCGACGGTCTGAACCTCTCGATCCGCATGGGCCTCAACTCGGGCGAGGTGGTGGTGGGCACGATCGGCGAGGACCTCGAGATGGACTTCACCGCGATCGGCCACACGGTCGGGCTCGCGCAACGCATGGAGCAGCTCGCCGCCGCCGACCGCGTCTACGTCACCGAGTACACCGCCACGCTCGTCGAGGGATATCTGGAGCTCACTGACCTCGGCGAGTTCCAGGTCAAGGGCTCGACGAAGCCGCTGCGGGTCCACGAGCTGATGGGTGTCGGCCAGGCCCACGGGCGGCTCGACGTCTCACGGGCGCGCGGCTTCTCGCGATTCGTGGGCCGCAGCGACGAGCTGCAGGTCCTGGAGACAGCGCGGGAGCAGGCCCTCGCCGGACACGCGCAGGTCGTCGGGATCGTCGGCGAGGCCGGCCTCGGCAAGAGCCGTCTGTGTCACGAGTTCGCCGAGCGTTACCGAGCGATGGGCATCCCGATCCGCCACGTCGCCGGCGAGGCCCACACCAAGTCGGTGCCGTTCATGCCGATCCTCCAGCTGATGCGCTCGTACTTCGACATCACCGAGCTCGACGACGGCCAGACGGCACGCGAGCGGATCGCGGGCAAACTGCTGCTCCTCGACGAGAGCTTCGCCGAAGACTTGGCCCTCCTCTTCGACTTCCTGGCC
>JAWVFM010000290.1:0-6762 GCA_033856015.1 Solirubrobacterales bacterium | reverse complement strand
GGGGTGATCACCAAGCTTCTGGTCGAGCCCGACGACGTGGTCAAGGTCGGCCAGCCGCTGGCGGAGATGAGCACCTCCATAACTCCGGCGACTTCCTCGGCCGGAGCAACTCCGGCGACTTCCTCGGCTCCGCCTGCGGAGTCGCCGGGTTCGGGCGCGGATGGGGAGGCAGGCACAGCCGCCGTTTCCACCTCGGATGGCAGCGGTACCGCCTCGGATGGCGACGGCGATGTGCGCGCGACTCCGGTCGCGCGGCGGGCGGCCGCCAAGGCCGGAGTCGACCTCGGCGCCGTGAGCGGCACGGGGGCCGGGGGCAAGGTCACCAAGGGCGACGTGCTCGCCGCCAGCACGGATGGCGCCGGGAACGGCGCCGCGCCCGCCGCCACGCGGTCCGCCGGCGAGGCACAGCGCCTGCGAGGGCCGGCGGGAATGCTCGCTCAGGCCATGAACCAGAGCCTCGAGGTGCCGACGGCGACCTCGTTCAGGACCGTGCCGGTCGACGTCCTCGACGCCAAGCGCAAGGCGCTCAACGGGGTCCTGAAGGACCGCGGCGTCAAGGTCTCCTTCACCCACCTGATCGCCTGGGCGATCGTCAAGGCCGCGCAGGACTGGCCGGTCATGGGGCGCACCTTCGAGCTGCGAGACGACAAGCCGTTCGTGGTCGAGCCGCCCGCCGTGAACCTCGGCATCGCGGTGGACGTGGAGCGGAAGGGCGCCCGGAGCCTCATGGTCCCCGTCATCAAGGGCTCCGACGGCCTCGACTTCGCCGCCTTCCACGCCTACTACGAGGACCTGATCACCAAGACGCGGGAGAACAAGCTCACCGCCGACGACTTCCAGGGCACCACGATCAGCCTCACGAACCCGGGCGGCCTGGGCACGGTCGCGTCCGTCCCGCGGCTCATGAAGGGGCAGGGAACGATCGTCGCAGCGGGCTCGCTGGCCTACCCGGTCGAGTGGGCCCACGCCCCAGCAGACCGGGTCAAGGCGCTGGGCGTCTCGAAGGTCATGACGATGACCTCCACCTACGACCACCGCGTCATCCAGGGAGCGGAGTCGGGGTCCTTCCTGCGGCGGATCGACCAGCTCCTCCAGGGCGACAGCAGCTTCTACGAGTCCGTCGCGAGCGATCTGGACGTCCCTGCGTCCGTGGTCTCCAACGCGTACCCGGCCTCCGCCTCGGCGCCCGGGCTCGGTGCGCCCCCGGCCCCGGGCGGCGCGGGAATCTCGGCTGTCGCTCCGCCCGACATGGAGCTCCTCCAGGCGGTGCAGGCCGCGACCTCACTGCTGAAGGCCTACCGCACCCATGGCCACCTCGCCGCACGCGTCAACCCGCTCGGGGGCGATCCCAAGGGCGATCCCGCCCTGGAGCCAGAGAACCTGAACCTCACGCCCGAGCTGATGACGAAGATCCCGGCGTCGATCCTGCGGATCGGGGTGGAGGGCGAGACGCTCCTGGAGGCCCTGCCGCGGATGCGCGAGGCCTACTGCGGGACCATCGCCTACCAGATCGAGCATCTCGCCTCGCACCAGGAGCGCATCTGGCTTCGCGAGATGATCGAGACCGGAGCCCATCGCGCTCCACTCAGCGGCGACGAGAAGCGCTCGCTCCTGATCCGCCTGATCGAGGTCTTCCAGTTCGAGCGCTTCATCCAGAAGGCCTACCTCGGCCAGAAGATGTTCTCGATCGAGGGACTCGACGTCGTCGTCCCGATGATCGACGAGCTCGTGACCCTCTCGCGTCGCGGCGGCGCCGAGGAGGTCGTGCTGGGCATGGCGCATCGTGGGCGCCTGAGTGTCCTGGCCCACAACCTCGGCCGCTCCGTCGAGTCGATCATGGCCGAGTTCGAGGGCGCAAAGGCGCTCGAGCAGGTCAAGGCGATCGCCGCCCTTCCCCACTCGGGCACCGGCGACGTCAAGTACCACTACGGCGCCGAGGGCCTCTTCTCGACCCGCGACGGCGAGGAGATCAAGGTCCGTCTCTACCCGAACCCGAGCCACCTGGAGTTCGTCGACCCGGTGGTCGTCGGCGGCGCCCGCGCCGCTCAGACTGCGCATTCGGGCCCGATGCTCCACCACACGGCGAGCATCGCCGTCCCGCTCCTGCTCCACGGCGACGCCGCATTCCCAGGGCAGGGCGTCGTCGCCGAGACCCTCAACCTCCAGTCGCTCGCGGGCTACTCCACCGGCGGCACCAACCACATCATCACCGACAACCAGGTGGGCTTCACGACCGATCCGGAGGACGATCGCTCGACCCCGTACGCGGGCGACCTCGCCAAGGGCTTCAACTGCCCGATCGTCCACGTCAACGCGGACGACGTGGAGGCGTGCATCGCCGCGATCCGCCTCGCAATGGCCTACCGGGAGCGCTGGGGCCGCGATGTCGTGGTGGACCTCATCGGCTACCGCCGCTACGGGCACAACGAGACGGACGAGCCGGCCTACACGCAGCCGGTCATGGCAGCCCAGATCAAGGCGCACCCGTCGGTCTCCGAGCTCTATGCGGAGCAGCTCGTCAAGGAAGGGGTGGTGACCCCGGACGACGTTTCCGAGGAGGGCACCAAGCATCAGGCGGAGCTCTCCCAGAAGCACAAGGACCTGCGCAGCAAGATGGAAGCAGGGGACTACGAGGACCCGAGCTCCACCGCGATCCAGACCGGCGAGCTCGACCGGACCAAGAGCCCGGAGGTCGAGACCGCCGTTTCGGAGAAGCGCCTGCGCTCGCTGAACGCGGAGCTCATCAAGGTCCCGGACAGCTTCACGATCCACCGCAAGCTCCGCAAGCCGCTCGAGAAGCGGCTGGAGATCCTCGACTCAGGGCCGATCGAGTACGGCCAGGCCGAGGCCCTGGCCTTCGCCTCCCTCCTGACCGAGGGCACGCACATCCGGCTCACCGGGCAGGACACCGAGCGCGGCACGTTCTCGCACCGCCACCTCGCCCTCCACGACGAGAAGACCGGCATCCGGTACGTGCCGATCCAGAAGCTCTCCGGGGCGCTGGCGCCGTTCGAGCTCCACAACAGCCCGCTCTCGGAGATCGCCTGCCTCGGCTTCGAGTACGGCTACTCAGCCGCGTCGCCAGAGAGCCTCATCCTCTGGGAGGCCCAGTTCGGCGACTTCGCCAACTCGGCGCAGGTGATCATCGACAGCTTCATCGTCGCCGGCGAGGCGAAGTGGGGCCAGGCAACCCGCCTCACTCTGCTCCTCCCGCACGGCTACGAGGGCTCGGGGCCCGAGCACTCGAGCGCTCGCATCGAGCGCTTCATCCAGCTCGCGTCGGAGGGCAACATCCGGCTCGCCAACCCGACCACGGCCGCGCAGTACTTCCACCTCATCCGCCGCCAGGCCCGGATCGCGAAGCCGCGCCCGCTTGTGGTGTTCACGCCGAAGGGCCTCCTCCGCCTCGCCGCGGCCGGCTCGAAGCTCGAGGACCTCACCTCGGGAACGTTCCAGTTCGTGCTCGACGACCCGGGCGTCACCGCCCGGGAGCCGATCGAGCGGCTCGTGCTGTGCAGCGGCAAGATCTACTACGACATCACCGGCCACGAGGGCTACGAGCGCTCGAAGGACTCGGTTGCCATCGCCCGCGTCGAGCTCCTCTACCCCTTCGCCCGCGACGAGATCGAGCACATCATCGGCACCTACCCCAACCTCAAGCAGATCATCTGGGCCCAGGAGGAGCCGAAGAACATGGGGGCGTGGAGCGTGATGGCCCGCCGCATGCCGGAGATCGTCCCCGAGGGCGTCGACTTCCGCTATGTCGGGCGCCCGCCGCGTGCCGCACCCTCGGAGGGCTACCCGGCCGCGCACCGCTCCGAGCAGGAGCGCATCGTCCTCACCGCGCTTCAGGGCTGAAAGCCCGGCTAGCGAGCCCGCCGGCGGCGGGGAACCGCCGGCGGGTGCTGACCGGTGTCGCGAACCCGGCGCCGAGCGTTGGCGATCAGACTCCGCTCGCGGGGTGCGCGCCCAGTTGAGGTGGAGAACGTCCCTCTCACACGGTGAATGTTCGTTTTTGCAGGGACCTTCGCCTATGGACCAACGTCCAAAGTTGCCCACCGGTGCCTGGACCGCGCGGCTATCGTGCGCCGATGGCCGCCACGCCCACACAGGCACCCGCGACGCAGGCGCTGCGGGCACCCGTCCCGGGTGCCCTCTGGCCCTGGGTCAAGCGCGCAAGCTGGTTCGAGCTTGCCCTCTTCGCCGCGCTCTGCTTCTTCTGGCTCGTCCCGGGCTTCCACCACGAGACGCTCATCTTCGGCGCCGCCCACGGCATCGGCTATGTCGGCCTCTGCATCCTCATCGTCGTCGCGGTGCTGCGCCACCAAGCCCCCTACACGCTGCTGGCCGCGACGCTCACTCCGGTCGGGCCGCTGGGGAGCGTCATCGCGATCCGCTGGATCGAGCGGCGATCGGCGTCGGCCACCACCGATTAGTCCGCACCCGCACGCTGGTCTCTGTAGAAGAGCCAACAAGAGGAGACAAAGATGTTCGAGAACACCAAGGCCTTCAGCGGCTTTTCCGTTGACGACATTCCGACAGCGAAGCGGTTCTACTCCGAGACGCTCGGCCTAGAGGTCACGGAGGAGAACGGGATGCTGACGCTCCACATCGCCGGCGATCGGCCGACCCTCGTCTACCCGAAGGCCGACCACGTCCCGGCGGAGTTCACGATCCTGAACTTTCCCGTCGCCGACATCGTCGCCGCCGCCGACGAGCTCGCCGGGCGCGGGGTGAGCTTCGAGCGCTACGAGACGATGGAGCCCGACTTCGACGAGCACGGCATCTTCCGCGGCGGCGGACCGCCCATCGCCTGGTTCAAGGACCCGGCGGGGAACGTGCTCGCCGTGCTCGAGCAGAGCTGAGCGGTCGCCCGTCGGGGCGACTTATCCCCGCATACCGGGCAGAAGTCGCCCCAAACCGCCCTTGGCCGCCCGACGCAGTCGGCATTGCAGGCAGCGGCCGAAACCGAGATACGAAGGTTTGCAGGCCCCGAAGAGATGGCGGCGGCGGGGCTGGTGGAGGCAGGGAGTCCACACAGCCCGCACCACCGCCTGCGCGTCGGTAGCCAGGGAGGGATGCCGACGCGGTCGTCCCCGGAGGCGGGACTAACCGGGGACGAGCCTTTTGATTTCTCCCTGCAGGCTCGTCCCATTGTCACCCATCGGTCGCACCGCTGTCAATAGCCTTCCGTCCAGGCAGCGGGCTGGAGCCCCGGGGTGGTCGGCTCGTCAGCGCAGATCGCGAAGAACGCGGTGCAGGATGCCGCCGTTTTGGAGGTAGAGAACCTCGTTCGGGGTATCGAGGCGCACCGTCGCCTCGAACTCCACAGGGTCCGCCCCCTCGCGTGAAGCGGTGACCGTGACGGCCTTCGCCTCGCCGTTCTCCAGGTCGCCGATCGAGACGGTCTCCTCCCCCGTGAGGCCGAGCGACTCGGCCGACTCCCCGGCCGGGTACTGGAGCGGCACCACGCCCATCCCGATCAGGTTCGAGCGGTGGATCCGCTCGAAGCTCTCGGCGATCACGGCCCGCACGCCCAGCAGGGTGGTTCCCTTCGCCGCCCAATCGCGCGAGGAGCCCGAGCCGTACTCCTTGCCTGCGAGGACGACGAGCGGGACCCCGTCCTCGGCGTAGCGCATGGCGGCGTCGTAGATCGACATCTCCTCGCCGGACGGGAAGTGCTTGGTGTAGCCGCCCTCGCGCTCGACGAGCGTGTTGCGAAGCCGCACGTTCGCGAACGTTCCGCGCATCATCACCTCGTGATTGCCGCGGCGCGAGCCGTAGGAGTTGAAGTCGCGGACCTCGACGCCCTGGTCCATCAGCCACTCACCCGCCGGGCTGTCGCGCTTGATCGCGCCGGCCGGCGAGATGTGGTCGGTCGTCACGCTGTCGCCGAGGACCGCCAGGACGCGGGCCTCTTCGACGGGCTCCACCGGGACGGGCTCGACAGGCATGCCGTCGAAGAACGGTGGCTTGCGGACGTAGGTGGAGTCGGGCCACGTGTAGCGATCCTGCTCCGGCACCTCGATCGCCCGCCAGCGCTCGTCGCCGGTGAAGACGTCGGCGTAGCTCCGCTGGAACATCTCCGAGCGCACGGCCTCGGCAACGGTCTGCTTGATCTCCTCGGAGGAAGGCCAGAGGTCGGAGAGGTGGACCGGGTTGCCCTCGGAGTCCTCGCCCAGCGGGTCCGTGGTGAGGTCGATGTCCATTCTCCCGGCCAGGGCGTAGGCGACCACGAGGGGTGGCGAGGCCAGGTAGTTGTTGCGCACGTCCTGGTTGATCCGCCCCTCGAAGTTGCGGTTGCCGGAGAGGACCGAGCAGACCATGAGGTCGTTCTCCGCGATCGCCGCCGAGATCTCCTCCGGGAGCGGCCCCGAGTTCCCGATGCAGGTGGTGCACCCGTAGCCGACGAGGTTGAACCCCAGCTTGTCGAGGTAGGAGTCGAGGCCGGCCTTCTCCAGGTACTCGGTGACCACCATCGAGCCTGGCGCCAGCGACGTCTTCACCCAGGGCTTCGAGTCGAGGCCGCGCTCGACGGCGTTCTTCGCGAGGAGGCCCGCGCCGACCATCACGGATGGATTCGACGTGTTGGTGCAGCTGGTGATCGCCGCGATGACGACCATGCCGTGATCGAGCTCGAACTCGCTTCCGTCCTCGAGCTTCACGGCGATCGCGTCATCGGTCGGCCCGGGAGTCGCCGTCGCGGTCGCACCGGCGTGGGCGGTGCGCGGCTTGCCCGCCTCGCTCTCGTGGTCGTCTCCG
>JAWVFM010000289.1:0-2567 GCA_033856015.1 Solirubrobacterales bacterium | reverse complement strand
CGGCGCGCACGTTTCGCGACCCGGCCGGCTCGAACCGGGTTGGACTGATCGTCGAGGTCCCCGACGTCGCCGCCTGGGAGGAGGCACTGAAGACCGATGCGGCAGCGGAGGCGATGAAGTCCGACGGCGTTCGGCCCGACACGATCTTGGGGCTCGTCGAGGCGTAGCGCTACCGGCGCGGTCGCGACGTCCAAGGCGACCGCGCGTCCCCCGCGAGGGTTCGATGGGACGTTGACGGCGAATAGCGCCGACAACGTCCCACTCAACTCCTGAGGCCACCACCAGGCACGATTTCCATGTGCCATACGACGAGGACCTGGCCGGCCGTATCCGCGAGCTGATCGCGGCGGAGCCGGACGTGACGGAGATGAGGATGTTCGGCGGCTTGGCCTTCCTCGTCGGCGGCAACATGTCGGTTGCTGCCAGCGGACAGGGCGGCCTCATGGTTCGGGTCGACCCCGGCGAGACCGACGCGCTGGCCGCCAAGCCGCACGCGGGTCCATTCGTGATGCGCGGGCGCCCGATGCAGGGCTGGCTGCGAGTCGATGCGGAGGGCGTGCGCACGAAACGCCAGCTGGAGCCGTGGGTCAGGCGCGGAGTCGCCTACGCGCGTTCGCTACCTGCGAAGGGATGAGCTCTGCCACACCGTCGTCGTGCGTCTGGACGAGCGGATCGACTAACCGGCGTCCGCCAGCAGCTGCGCGAGCTTCGCCGGCGTGTTCGCCTTGGGCAGCGGCGAGTAGAGGATCAGCCGCTGCTCCGGGCTCTCCTCAAGCTTGAAGACGGCGTGCTCGAACCAGAGCTTGCCGAGCGTCGGATGGCGAAGCTCCTTACGCCCGGTGCCGCTACGGGCGACCTCGTGGCGCTTCCACCAGCACCGGAACTCGTCGCTGGAGTCGCGCAGGGCCTCGATCAGCTCCTCGAAGTCGGGATCGCCGAGGTGGCGCGCGTTGTCCGCGCGGAAGCGTGCGAGCGCGTTGCGGGCGGCCGGCTCCCAGTCGGACACCATTCGGCGGCGCTTCTGATCGGTGAACATCGACCAGAGCTGATTGCGCCGCCCCTCCGGGTACTTCATCGGGTTGCAGAACACGGCGGTGAACGCGGGGTTCCACGCCAGGTAGTCCCACCGGCGGCCGATGATGCACGCGGGGCTGTTGCCGAGGTTCTCGACCAAACGCTCGACTGTCGGTTCGAGTGTCTCGAGCCGAGGCTGTGCCGCCGTGACCTCGTCGCCACGGCCGAGCACCATGAGATGCGAGCGCTCGGCGGCCGTCATCCGAAGCGCTTCCGCGAGCGACTCGAGCACCGATTGCGAGGCGCGTACGTCGCGACCCTGCTCGAGCCACGTGTACCAGGTGGTGCCCACGCCGGCCAGCTGCGCGACCTCCTCGCGGCGCAGGCCGGGCGTGCGCCGGCGCCCGCCGTTCGGCAGGCCCACGTCGTCGGGCTTGAGCGCACCTCGGCGCTGGCGCAGGAAATCGGCGAGCTCGGAGCGGCGGGAGGTGCCATCGAGTAGTGCTTCTACTACCAGGATAAGTTCCTCTCTTGTACCTGGATACCGGGACCCGGAGACTACCACCGGTGACCCGACGCCAACAGAACCCGAACCTCCTCCTTGTCATCGTCTGCCTCGCGCAGTTCATGGTGATCCTCGACGTCTCGATCGTGAACGTCGCACTGCCGAAGATCGGCGACAGCCTGAGCTTTTCGACCGCCGGTCTCGAGTGGGTCGTGAACGCGTACACGCTGACCTTCAGTGGCCTGTTGATGCTCGGCGGGCGCGCGGCGGACCTGCTCGGCCGGCGCCGGGTGTTCCTTGCCGGCGTCGGCCTGTTCGCGTTTGCCTCGCTGCTGTGCGCGCTTGCGAGCTCGAAGGGCCTGCTGGTCGGCGGGCGCGCCCTGCAGGGCGTGGGCGGCGCGGTGATGTCGCCCGCGACGCTCGCGATCATCATGACGTCGTTCGCCGAGGGCGCAGAGCGCAACCGCGCGCTCGGCATCTGGGGAGCGATGGCCGGCCTCGGCGGGTCGTCGGGGGCGCTGCTCGGCGGCATCCTGACCGACGGGCTGGGCTGGCCGGCGATCTTCTCGATCAACGTCCCGCTCGGCATCGCCGTCGTCCTCCTCGGTCGGCGCGTGATCCCTGAGGGGCGCAATGTGCACGCCGCGCGCCATTTCGACGTCGCCGGCGCGACGCTCGTCACCGGTGGCCTGTTCGCGATCACCTACGGCATCGTGCGCACCGACGTCCTCAGCTGGGGCTCGACCGGGGTCCTGGTGCCGCTCGCCGCCGGACTGGCGCTGCTCGGCCTGTTCGGGCTCGTCGAGGGTCGCTTTGCCAAGGCGCCACTCATGCCGCTGTCGGTCTTCCGCATGCGTCAGCTGCGCGGAGCGAACCTCGCGGTCTTCCTCATGTACTCGGCGGTGTTCGCGTTGTGGTTCTTCCTGACGCTGTACCTCCAGGAGGTGCTCGGCTTCTCCGCGATCGAGGCAGGGCTGTCATTCCTGCCGATGACGCTGAGCGTCGTCGCAGGCTCCGCGCTGGCGCCGCGACTGATCGCACGCCTCGG
>JAWVFM010000288.1:0-3380 GCA_033856015.1 Solirubrobacterales bacterium | reverse complement strand
TCCGGGTTTTGGCCGTTGAGGTCGGCGCGCCCGATGTCGCCGGAGTAGTTGCTCCAGTAGATGTGGGAGCCCTGGACGGCGATCCCGTACGAGCCGCCGGTTCCCTGGATGAAGTTCTGGTCGACGTGCGAGCCGTCGAGGTTCGCCCGGCCGATGGAGTCGGGGAAGTTCCCCCAGTAGACGTGATGGGCGTCGACGGCGATGCCGCAGGGGTCGTCCGCGCCCGTGATGAAGCTTTTGTCCACATGCGTGCCGTCGAGCTTGGCGCGCCCGATGGTGGTGCCGTCGCCCGCCGGGTTGTTCGAGTTCGGCCAGAACATGTGGCGGCCCTTCACCGCCAGGCCGCACGGAGAGTCGAGCCCGGAGGCGATCGTCTTCTTGACGTGCGAGCCGTCGAGGTTCGCCTGCCCGACGCCGCCCTTACCGTCGCGTTTCTGAACCGCCCAGTAGATGGAGGCGCCGGCCCGCGGCACGATGGCCACCGTCAGCATGACGACGAGCCCGAGCACAAACAGAGCGCGCGCCGGGCTGTTGCGGATGGCCCGAACGGCAGTCATCTCGGGCGACTTTACCCAGACGCCCGGGATCCTGGGTTCGCTAGGCTCGATCGAGCCGTGGCTTACGACGAGGATCTCGCAAACCGCCTGCGCGAACTGCTCGGCGACGAGGACGGGATCAGCGAGCAGAAGATGTTCGGTGGCCTGGCGTTTCTCATCCACGGGAACATGTCGGTCAGCGCCTCTGGCAGGGGCGGGCTCTTGGTCCGCATCAATCCGGCGGAGACCGATGCAGCGCTCGCACGACCGCACGTGGCGCTGATGAAGATGGGCGGGCGCAGCATGGACGGCTGGATCACGGTCGCGCCCGAAGGACTCAAGACCAAGCGCGAGCTCGCCTCATGGGTGAAGCGCGGCGTCGGCTACGCGAGGACGCTGCCGCCGAAGTAGCCCCTCGCCGGCTTCTGTGCAGTTAATCGGCCTATGGCCCGGGTAAGTGCACAGTTGCCGGGAAGCAACGAAAGGAATCCAAAATGGGATTTGACCAGTACCACGAGCCCCCCGAGGAGCTGAGCGCGGAGGCGCGCACCTTCGCCCGGATGATCGCCTCGCTGACCGAGGAGGCCGAGGCCATCGGCTGGTACGCGCAACGCATCTCACTCGAGCCCGACGGCGACGCCCGGGCGATCATGGAGAACGCTCAGATGGAGGAGTTCAAGCACTTCGCGATGGACCTCGAGTTCCTCACTCGCAGGACGCCCAAGTGGAAGGTCGCGCTCCAGAAGGTGCTGTTCACCGACGGCGACATCGTCGAGGCCGGCGAGGAGGCCGAGGAGGCCGAGGACGAGGTCTGAAGCTCGGATGCCGGGAGCGCTGCCCGGCCCGGCTCAGCTCAGGGCTGCAGGCTGAACGGCGGGTAGCGGTCGGTGACCAGGAGGAAGGCGTAGGCGCCAACCCGGTTGTACCACCGGATCACGCCCTCGATGAAGTCGAACAGTGACCGCGGATAGCGCCCGGTGAACAGGATCGCGAACCAGGCGAAGATCGCGGCGAAGAAAGCCCCGATCGTGAGGAAGAAAAGCAGCACGTAGTGCGGGATGACCAGGAACCACTTCACGAGCGGCAGCGCGCGATGAAGCTCACGCTCGACGTCCGGATACGGGAAGTCGGTGTGCACCGCCTGCTGCTCGTCCGTCGAGGGGTAGCGGTCGTCCATCAGGGCCAGATAGGCGCCGATCCGGTTGCTGAACCGGGTCAGCTCCAGGTTCCAGTCGTACCACCAGCGCGGGTACTTGGCACGGAAGACGATCATCAGCGCGACGGGGACGAACAGCAGGCCAACGCCGCCGCCCACGTACCTGCCCCCATGGCTTCCGAGGCTGAAGCTGCCGCCCTCGATCGTGGCGGCGAGGATCAGGATCGGGATGATCGCGAAGATGCGAAAGGCGCTGCTGAGGCGGTTTAGGGGCCGGTCGGGATAGTCGACCGAGAAGGTGAGCGGGTAGCCATGCCCCGCTGCCGGCAAGTTCGGATCGGCTGGCGGCGGCGCGGGGGGAATCGGTTGGTCCGGGCTCCCGATTTCACTGTCTTCGACGCCGGCCCTGGGTTTCCTTCTCATTGGTCATCTCGGTGGTAGGGTCACCGCGGTGCGGGGACGGTTTGCCTTTCTAGTCTCGGTTTTCATCGCGGTGCTGTCGATCGTCGCGAGCGGATCCGCGGCTGTCACGAAGGTCAAGCGCGTGAGCGTCAGCTCGTCGGGCACCGCAGCCGACCAGGGCTCCATCACCTCGGCAATCTCAGCCGACGGGCGATACGTGGCCTTCGCCTCCACCGCGGACAACCTGGTTCATGGAGACACCAACACCACTTACGACGTCTTCGTTCATGACCTGAAGACAGGAAGGACGAAGCGGGCCAGCGTCGCGTCGTCGGGCGCCGAAGCCCATGGCCTCAGCGATCACCCCTCGATCTCCGCCGATGGTCGCATCGTCGTCTTCAACTCCGACGCCCCCGACCTGGTCAACGGCGACAACAATGCGACCACCGACATCTTCGTCCACAACATGAAGACGGGCAAGACCAGGCGGGTCAGCATGAGCTCGTCGGGCGCCGAGGCGGACAACTACAGCGGGAACGCCTCGATCTCCGAGAACGGGCGCTTCGTCGCCTTCCAGTCGACTGCCGACAACCTGGTCCCTGGAGACACGAACACCCAGCAGGACGTGTTCGTTCGCGACCTGAAGAACGGCAAGACCAGGAGGGTCAGCGTGAGCTCCGCAGGGACGGAGGGCGACGGTTCCAGCTCCGCCCCGTCGATCTCGGCCGACGGCCGCCTTGTCGCATTCAGTTCCCAGGCGACGACACTGGTCCCCAACGACGGAAACGCAACGGGCGACATCTTCGTAAACGACCGCAAGACGCACAGGACCAGAAGGGTCAGTGTCAGCTCCTCCGGTGCCGAGGCGGACGGCTTCTCCTACAACTTCCCGTCGCTCTCGGCCAATGGACGCTTCGTCGCCTTTGCTTCGCACGCGACGAACCTCGTAGGCCACGATCTCAACGGCAAGACCGACATCTTCCTGCGCGACCTCGACAAGAAGACCACGAAGCTGATCAGCGTTAGCTCCAGCGGCGAGCAGGCGAACGACGACAGCTTCCTGGTGGACCCGCTCGTGGTCTCCAACGACGGCGGCGAGGTGGCCTTCATCTCGCTCGCCACCAACCTGCTCGCGGGCGGCACGACAGGTGAGCAGGTGTTCCTGCGCGACGTCAAGAAGCACAAGACGCGACTGCTCAACGTGAGCGGGTCGGGCGTGCAGGGCGACGGCAATAGCTTCGACCCATCGATGACCCCCGATGGTCGCTCGATCAGCTTCTCCTCCG
>JAWVFM010000287.1:0-3609 GCA_033856015.1 Solirubrobacterales bacterium | reverse complement strand
GGAGCCAGACGCGCTGCGGGCGAAGCTGAGTACGCTGGGACAGTGAGCGACGATCAAGCACGCGGTCCGGCCGGGACCGCCGACCAGGTCGATAACGGCACCGAGCCGGCCGACGGTGAGCGGCTTTCGCTCGGCGTCGCCGCCCGCCTTTCGCGCTACCTCCAGGTGCTGATCCAGGCCCGCAAGATGGACAAGGAGACGATCTCCTCGCAGGAGCTCGCCGCCTACACGCACATCAACTCGACCCAGATTCGCCGCTATCTGTCCGGGTTCGGGAAGTTCGGGAAGCGCGGCGTCGGCTATCGCGTCGAGTTCCTGGTCGGAGAGATCCGGAAGATCCTTCGGACCTCCGGCCAGCACAACATCGTGCTCTTCGGGGCGGGCAACCTGGGTCAGGCGATCGCCTCGTCCGACATCTTCGGCGATCACGGCTTCCAGATCGTCGCGATCTTCGACGTCGACTCCGCACGGGTTGGCGGCGAGCTGGGCGGCGTGCTGGTTCGCGGCCTGGACGAGCTGGAGTCCGTGGTCGACGACCAAGACGTCGTGGTCGGTGTCCTGGCGGTGCCGTCCGACGCTGCGCAGGACGTGGCCGACCGGCTCGTGGCCGCCGGCGTCAAGATCATCTTCAACTATTCCGAGCGGCTCTTGTCGGTGCCCCCGGAGGTGACCGTCCACACCTCGAGCCCGGCCGTCGACCTGCTCTACGCCCTCTACTTCTACCTGGCCTGAGGGACCGAGCTGTGGCCGATGTCGGCCTCGACATGGGGCACGTCCGCGAGATCTTCGACGCCTCGACGGACTTCACCGTCGGCCTGGAGGAGGAGTTCGCGCTCGTCGACCCGGACAGCCTCGAGCTCGCACAGCGCTTCGCTGACGTCTATGCGGCCTGTCAGGACGACGAGGTGCTGGCGGAGGCGGCGGCCGGGGAGTTGATCGAGGCGGAGATCGAGATCCGCTCGGGACGAGGCGAGACGTTCGCCGACGCGGTCGAGCTCCAGCGGGAGCGGCGGGAGCGCCTCTTTGCCCTGGTCGAGTCGAAGGGCCTGGTCCTCGGGGCAACCGGCACCCACCCGTGGGCCGACTACCGCGACCAGCAGATCATCAACACCGACCACTACAACCGCCTGCGGGAGGAGCTGCGCTGGGTCGCCCAGCGAAACAGCACCTGGAGCCTTCACGTTCACGTCGGCGTTTGCGGCGCCGATCGCGCCGTCGCCGTTTGCGATCACCTGCGCGGCGTATTGCCGCAGCTCCTGGCGCTCTCGGCCAACTCCCCGTTCCTGGAGGGGATGGACACCGGCCTGCACTCGGCGCGCACGCAGGTCTTCACGCGTACGTTCCCGCGCTGCGGCGTGCACGCGCCCTTCGGGGACTTCGCCACGTACACCGAGTTCGTCGACCTTCTGGTCCGGACAGAGACGATCGTGGAGGCGACGCAACTCTGGTGGAGCGTCCGCCCGCACCACCGCTTCGGCACGGTGGAGCTGCGGATCTGCGACGCGCAGTCTCGCGGCGACGAGTCGTTCGCCCTCTCCGGCCTGATTGTCGCCTGCATCGCCCAGGCGGCGGTGGATCACGCGGACGGCTGCCTGCCCGCCCCGCTCGGTCAGCGCGAGGTGGAGGAGAACCTGTGGCGGGCGATCCGTCACGGCCTCGACGGGAGCATGATCGACTTCGATCGTGGCGAGGAGGTGCCGACGCCCGCCGCGATCGAGGCGCTGGTCGAGTGGACGGCGCCGGTGCGCGCCGAGCTCGGCATCGAGGTCGCCTTCCCGGAGCGAAACGGTGCGCAGCGCGCTCGCACGGCGCTCGAGTCGGGTTCCTCCTTGCGTGAGGTCTATGCGGGGGCGCTCGCCGAGACGCGGCGGACGTACGTGGGGGAGGGCGCCACCCGTAAAGTGGCCTCCTGATGGAAGGGGCCACGCAGCAACCCGGCGAGGGGCAGGGACCCACTCCGGAGGAGATCCAGGCGCGGGTGGAGGAGCAGCTGGCGAAGGTCCGCGTCCACGACCTGCTGCTGGAGAGCGTGGTGGGCATCCTCAACCTCGCGGCGCGGCGCATCGCCAAGGAGGACGAGCGCGACCTCGACCAGGCCCGCCTGGGGATCGATGCGGTGCGCGCCGTGGTCGACCTGCTCGAGCCCGAGCCGGCACGCGCCGTGCGCGACGCGCTCGCCGAGCTCCAGATGCTCTACGCCCGCGAGGCGGGCGGCAAGGAGAGCGCCGGCGGGCCACCGGCCGAGGACAGCGGGGCCGATGCCGCGAGCGCGCCGCCGGAACCCCCGCCGGCGCGGGGCGCCGGAGGCGATCTGCCGCCCCGGCTTTGGACGCCGCCGGGCTCGTCGGGCTCGTCCGGATAGTCACGCCGGTCCCGCTGCGTGGGAGCGCGCCGTTCCGGGTGGCGCCACGCTACTATCCGCGCGCTTTTGCGGCCGGACGCCCTCCGGCCGTTCGTGTGTTTACCGAAGCTCAGAGAGGACCCAAGACTTGACGAAGTTCCTGACCGACTACGGCGTCGTCGTTGCCCTTGCATGCGCCGCCGTCGGCGTGCTGTACGGCGCGATCATCACCCGTCGCCTGCTCGCGCTCTCGCCCGGCAACGAGCGGATGCAGGAGATCTCGGGTGCTGTGCAGGAGGGCGCGAAGGCGTACCTGACCCGCCAGTACACGATCATCGCCGGCGTCGCGGTGGTGCTCGTCGTCCTCATCGCGATCCTTCGCGATGTCGACACCGCGATCGGCTTCGTCATCGGCGGCGTCTTCTCCGGCTCCGCCGGCTTCATCGGGATGAACCTCTCCGTGCGCGCCAACGCGCGCGTCGCAGAGGCGGCCCGCGGTGGAGTCTCCCCGGCGCTCGACGTCGCCTTCAAGGGTGGCTCGGTGACCGGTCTGCTCGTCGTCGGCCTGGCGCTCCTGGGCGTCGCGGGCTACTACGGGATCCTGGTCCTGGCCAACAAGACCGACAAGCAGGCGGTCGACGCGCTGGTCGGCCTCGGCTTCGGCGGCTCGCTGATCTCGGTGTTCGCCCGTCTCGGCGGCGGCATCTTCACCAAGGCCGCCGACGTGGGCGCCGACCTGGTCGGCAAGGTCGAGGCCGGGATCCCCGAGGACGACCCCCGGAACCCCGCCGTCATCGCCGACAACGTGGGCGACAACGTGGGCGACTGCGCCGGCATGGCAGCCGACCTGTTCGAGACCTACGCCGTCACCTCGGTCGCGGTGATGCTTCTCGGCGTTCTGACCTTCGGCGAGTCCCGCGAGGTCGCCATCTACCCGCTGGTCATCGGCGGCGTCGCGATCCTTGCCTCGATCATCGGGGCGCTCTCCGTGCGCACCAAGACGGACAACGTCGAAGGCGCGCTCTACAAGGGCCTGATCATCTCCGGCCTGCTCTCCGCCGCTGCGTTCCTGCCGATCACCCACTGGCTGATGGGCAACCTCAACTTCATCAGCGCCGACCGGGCACTGGCGTCCAACGCCCCGACCGCCACCGACCTGTGGCTCTGCGGCCTGATCGGCATCGGCGTGACCGCGTTCCTCTTCGTGATCACCGACTACTACACCTCCACGCGCTTCCGCCCGGTGCGGACGACCGCGGAGGCGTCGC
>JAWVFM010000286.1:0-5752 GCA_033856015.1 Solirubrobacterales bacterium | reverse complement strand
TGCAGCCGCATCGCTGGGAAGACCAAGAGCAAGGGGACCTCGATCAGCAATTTCAGCGTCGAAGTGGAGCAGCTTGACAACGGGCTCCATGCATTTCGAGTCGAGGGGGAGCTGGACCACGCAACCGCTCCGGAGCTTCGCGCGCGGCTGGATGCCGCGATCGAGGCAGGCGCGCAGGCGATCCTGATCGACCTGGGCGACTGCTTGTTCATCGACTCGACGGGCCTCAGCGTCATCGTCCACGCGCGCAAGCACATCCTCGAGAGCGGGGGCCGCTTCGAGCTCTGCTGCGCCGACGAGGCCCAGACTCGGAGGCTTCTCGAGATCACGGGCATCGACGAGGCGTTCGGCGTGTTCGAGACGCGCGACGAGGCACTCGCGGCGTTCGTCGCCTAGCTCAGGGCGGTACGGGGGTGCCCGGTAGGCACCGAGGAGACGCCGCACCATGCCAAGCCAGACCTTCAGCTTCTTCCTCCCGGTCTTCCACGGGAGCGACCTGGTCAAGGCGATCACCATCCCCGTCTTCACCGGGGCGATCGGCTACGTCATCAACTGGACGGGCGTCTGGATGCTCTTCCATCCGTTGCGGTTCAGGGGCGTCCGCCTGCCCGGGCTCGCGCCCCTTGCGAAGCTCCTGCCGCGCCGGATGCAGGAGATCCCGGGGATCATGCACGGCGGCGTCGGGTGGCAGGGAATCATCCCCAGCCGCGCCGCGAAGATGGGCTCGATCGCGGCCGACAAGGGGCTTGCGAAGCTCGGGACGCCCGCCGAGTTCTACGAGCAGCTCGAGCCGGATCGCATCGCCGAGCACATCCTCACGACCGCCCAGCGAGACATCCGCGACGTGGTCGAGCGAATCATGGAGCGCGAGCATTCGCAACTTTGGAGCGACCTGCCGCCGCGGGTTCGCGAGGCCGTTCACGAGCGCGTCCAGTCCCAGCTTCCGGACATCGTCCACGACGTCACCAGGGAGATCGGGCGCAACATCGACCAGCTCCTCGACGTGAAGCTCATGGTCATCCGCCAGTTCGAGGAGCGTCCCGAGCTGGCGACGCGTGCCTTCCTCGAGGTCGGCCAGCGGGAGCTGCGGCTGATGATCAACTTCGGGTTCCTCTTCGGTTTCCTCTTCGGCATCCCGGTGGCATTGATCACCCACTGGGCCGCCGTCTGGTGGGTGCTGCCCGTGTGTGGCGTGATCGTGGGCTGGCTCACCAACCTGCTCGGCATGCAGGTCATCTTCGAGCCCATCGAGCCTCGGAAGATCGGACCCTTCCGCCTGCACGGGCTGTTTCTGCGGCGGCGCAGCGAGGTCGCCGACGTCTACTCCGGGATCATCGCGGACGAGGTCGTGACGCTCGGCAACGTCGGCAACCACCTGCTCAACGGGCCGCGGTCGGACCGCACCAGGCAGATGCTCGAGACCGCGCTGCGGCCCGCCGTCGACCAGGCGACCGGCCCCGCTCGGGGGGCCGTGCGGGTGGCGATGGGGACTCGGCGATACGACACCATCCGCGAATCGGTGGCCGTTGAGGCGGTCGAGTACACGATGGGCCCGCTGACCGACCCGGAGTTCTCAGAGCAGCAGTCCACCCGCATCAAGACTCTGCTGGCCGCGAGGATGCGGAAGATGTCCTACCCGGACTTCGTGGAGCTGTTGCGCTCGGCGATCAAGGAAGATGAGTGGATGCTCTACGCGCACGGAGCGGTGCTCGGCTTTGGCGCCGGGCTCCTTCACCTGGCGCTCTTCGGGGTCTGACGTGGATCCGAGCGAGACCGCCGAGGACGGCGCCCGTGACCCTGGCGCCGGCGACGAGCTGCTGAGCTCGCTCCCCGGGCTGGCGCGCATCTACGCCTCCGCCTGGTGGCACACGGCGGGCTGGGCGGTCGACGGGCTGCGCGGCTACGCCCGCCGCTTCCTCGGCGTTGTGGACGCAGACGGCGATCGCGTGCCGGACGCCCTCAGCGACCTCGTGGCCCCGCGCAGTCGCGACCAGCGGGCCGAGGACGACGCGGTCTCCCTGCGCGAGCGGGGCGCCGAGCTCCTGCGCCGCTCCGCCGACGTCGACGAGGCGGACGACGCCCATCCTGCCTACGCCCGGATCCTCACCGAGCTCGCCCCCGACGAGGGTCGGATCCTCCGCCTGCTGGCCGAGCAGGGCCCGCAGCCGTCGATCGACGTGAGGACCGTCGGCCTGTTCGTCGTCGGCTCCGAGCTCGTCGCCCCCGGCCTCACGAAGATCGGCGCCGAGGCGGGCTGCCGGCACACCGACCGCATGCACGCCAACCACAACAACCACTACAGGCTCGGGCTCATCTGGTTCTCGCGCGAGCCCGTCGCCGACGCGCTTCGCTACCAGGTGCTCGAGGCCCAGCCCGAGGTGCTGGAGGCGATGCGCAAGGCGGGGCGGGGGAAGACCGTGCGCCGAAGCATCCAGCTCACCGCGTTCGGCCTCGACTTCTGCGAGGTCTGCCTGCCGACGGCCGAGCGGCCCTAGGGCTGGCTCTGGCGGTCTGCCGGCAGCGACGCCACGACCCGGCGTCCGTCAGGCCCGACTCGTGAGCCTTCGCGCAGGCTGATGCCGAGGATCTCCAGGTGGCGGTGGACGCCCTCGAGAAGGTCCTCCACATTGCTTTGCGCCGCGACCAGCTCCCGGGCGAGGCTCTGCATGGACTCGATGTCCACGTTCTCGCTGCCGCACGCGGGGCAGGCGCCGGGCGTCTCGGACGCCCGGACGGCCTGGCAGTCGCGGCAGCTGACCCGGAACACGTCGACCGAGGTCTCGACCGTGAACTGACCTCTGGCCAGCCGGTCGGAGCGGTGGCGGTGGTAGGTCTCCGTCAGGTCGTTGCGGGCCGTTCGCTCGAGCGTGATGTCCACCAGGATGCCGCGCCAGAACGGCGGCTCCGTGCCGTTGTCGACCAGCTGTGCCTCGTCGCGAACCCACACGAGGTGGCCTTCGCGGTGGAGCATCCGATACTCGCTGACGCATGTTGCCTTCTCGCGACGGGCGATCTCGAGCTGGTCTTCCTCGACGTGGCCCATCACGTCACGGTCCGCCGGGTGGATGCGGCGCGTGTAGGCGGTCGGGTCCGCGAGCCACGCCTCGGGCGAGTCCCCGATCAGCCCGTGGAGCTGCGGGCTGATGTAGCGCCAGCGCGCATCCAAGCCTGTCTCCGCCTCGTAGATCACGGCGGGGGCCGCCTCGATGAGCGCGCCGAGACGCGCGGCTGACTCCGCGGGCGGCGGATCCGAGGTGGTCATGGTTTCCAAGTATGGGCGGTCACGGGACGGAATGGTCCCTAATCGGCAGAAAGCCCTTCCTAGGAAAGCTCGATGCGCTCGATGACCTGCGGCTTGATCGGCTGGTCCCCGGAGCCCGTGGGCGCGGCCTCGATCGCGTCGACGCTGTCCATGCCATCGGTCACCGTCCCGAAGACGGTGTGCTTGCCGTCGAGCCAGGGAGCGGCCTCGGCGGTGACGATGAAGAACTGCGAGCCGTTCGTGTTGGGCCCGGCATTCGCCATCGCGAGGGCGCCCCGGACGATCTTGTTCTCGTTGAACTCGTCCTCGAACGTGTAGCCGGGGCCACCCGTGCCGGTGCCCTCCGGGCAGCCGCCCTGGATCATGAAGTCCGGGATCACGCGATGGAAGGTCAGGCCGTCGTAGAAGCCGTCACCCGCCAGCTTGCGAAAGTTCTCGACGGTCTTTGGCGCGGCGTCGTCGAAGAGCTCGACGGAGACCGGCCCGGCATTTGTATGAAGAGTGGCGGCAGACATGCCAGGAATGTATCGACCGTCACCGCCCGGCCCGCGCCGAAGGGGTAAAACAGTCATGTGGAGGGAGAGCGAGGGATTCTGAGCAAGGCCTGGCACCTGCCGCTGGCGGTATCCGTGCTGACGGTGCCGATCATCGCGGCGACCTTCCTCGGCGGTCCGCCTGCCGGGCTGGGAGCGGCGTTCCTGGCGGCCTCGGGCGTTGTGATCCTCGCGGCCCGCGCCCGTCCCGAGGAGCCGATCGAAGGCTCCGGGCCCGGCGCCGGGCGCCTCCTGGTGCTCGCGTGCTCGCCCGTCGACGAGCCCTCGGCCGTGGCGCCGATCACGGCGGCAGCTCGGGAGCTGAGCAGCTCGGCGCCCGAGATCCTCGTCGTGTCCCCGGCGTCGACCAGCCGGCTCGCGGGCTGGACCTCCGACCTTCACGCCGGCCGGCTCGCAGCCGCCGATCGTCTCGTGCTGACCCTTGCCGGGCTGGCCGCCGCCGGGTTGGACGCCCGCAGCCGGGTCGGCGACGCCGATCCGGTCCTCGCCACCGAGGACGCCATCCGCTCCTGGCCGGCGGAGATGATCGTCTTCTTCACGGACCGCGACGACGAGCGGGGGGCCCGCGCTGCGCGCGACGTCTCACGCCGCGCGACGATCCCAGTGCGGCATGTGGTCCTCGATCACGCCGCCGTCGGCCACGCCTGACGGCCCCCGGCCGCTGCCTACACTGAGCCGGTGGACCTCGAGCTACTGAACGCGACCCTCGCGGAGCTTGGCGAGCCCGCCTACCGCGAGCGCCAGATCTGGCGCTGGGCGGCGCGCGGCGTCGGCTCCTTCGCGCCGATGACCGACCTCCCGGCGGAGCTTCGGGACCGGCTCGCCGCGTCGGTGCCGTTCTCGGGCCTCGCCGCGGAGCGCGAGGAGAGCTCGCGCGACGGCACCCGCAAGGCGCTGTTCGCGACCCATGACGGCCGCCCGGTGGAGGCAGTGTTCATGCAATTCCGCGACGGGCGCCGGTCGGTCTGCCTCTCGAGCCAGTCGGGGTGCCCGCTCACCTGCGCCTTCTGCGCAACCGGCGCGATGAAGTTCGGGCGCAACCTCACCGCGTCGGAGATCCTCGACCAGGCGCTCCACTTCCGGCGCACCACCGAGCTCGACCACGCCGTCTTCATGGGCATGGGCGAGCCGATGATGAACCTGGACGCCGTGCTCGCCGCCTGCGAGCTGCTTCCGGACCTTGGGATCGCCGCGTCGCGCACCACGATCTCCACGGTCGGCTGGGTCCCCGGCATCGACCGGCTCGCCGCCGGCGGCCCGCCCGTCCGTCTGGCGCTGTCCCTGCACGCGGCGGAGCCCGCGCTGCGCTCCGAGCTGATGCCGGTGAACGAGCGCTATCCCCTCAGCGACGTTCTCGAGGCCTGCCGGCGCTGGTACGCCGCCCGCAAGCGGCGGGTCTACATCGAGTACGTGATGCTCGGCGGCGTCAACGACCGCGTCGAGCAGGCGCACGCCCTCGCGGCCGCGCTGGAGCCTCGCACGGCGTTCAAGGTCAACCTCATTCCCTACAACCCCACGGGAGCCGGTTTCGAGGCCTCCACCCGCAGCGCGATCGATGCATTCGTGGCCACCCTGCACTCCCACCGGGTCCCCGCGACCGTGCGCCTGACGCGCGGGCGGGACATCGACGCGGCATGCGGGCAGCTCGCCGCGGCAGCCGTCCCCGCCGGCCGGTAACGAGTGCGACACGCGGCGATTGCCGCAGAGGACTAAGTTTCCCTTCGGCATGGGTGTGCAGCGGCCTGGGAAGGTCACGAGACGAGCGCTGGCGGGCGTTCTGGCAGGTGCGATCGCGGTGAGCGCCGGTGTGGCGCTCGGTCATCCGCAGAGCCGGTCCGCCACCGGTAGCGCGAAGGTGATCTCTGGGACCCCGAAGGCGGACCGCCTGATCGGCACCGGGCACCACGACGTGATCAACGGTCTCGGCGGCAACGAC
>JAWVFM010000285.1:0-4330 GCA_033856015.1 Solirubrobacterales bacterium | reverse complement strand
CCCGAAGACGATCGACAACGATCTCGCGGCGACCGACATGACCTTCGGCTTCGACACGGCGCTCCAGGTTGCCACCGAGGCGATCGACCGCCTGCACACGACAGCGGAGTCCCACCATCGGGTGATGGTCGTCGAGGTCATGGGTCGCCACGCGGGCTGGATCGCGCTGCACTCCGGGCTCGCCGGCGGCGCCGACGTCATCCTCATCCCCGAGCGGCCGTTCGACATCGAGGAGGTCTGCGGGCTCCTGCGCCGCCGGCATTCGCGCGGCAGGGTCTTCTCAATCGTCGTCGCGGCCGAGGGCGCCGCGCCGAAGGCCGGCACGATCGAGGTGAAGGGCGGTGAGCTCGACGAGTTCGGCCATGAGCGCCTCGGCGGCATCGGCCAGCTGCTCGAGCGGGAGATCGAGGCGCGCATCGGCTTCGAGACGAGGGCGGTCGTGCTCGGTCACACCCAGCGCGGGGGCACGCCGACGGCGTTCGACCGGGTGCTCGCGACGCGGCTTGGAATCGCGGCGATCGATGCCGCGAACGACGGTCGCTGGGGCTCCATGCCGGCCCTTCACGGAACCCGGATCGAGCTGGTGGAGTTGCACGACGCGGTGGCCGAGCTGCGAACCGTGCCGGACTCCGAGTACGAGCTGGCCGCCCCGTTCTTCGGGTGAGCGCGAACGGCGCCCGGGCCGGCGCGGCCGCGCTCGTAGTGGGCGCAGTGGCAACTCTCGCGGGGTGCACGGCCGGGGCGACCGTGACCGCCGGGAAGAGCAGCGTGAACGTCTACGTGAGCATGCCGCTCACCGGGCCCGGCGCCGACTCGGGACGCGATGTCGCCGACGGCGCGCGCCTCGCGCTCGCCGAGGCGCACGGCAAGGTGGGAGGGCTCGCCGTCAAGGGGGTCTACCTCGACGACACGGAGGGCGACGGCCGAAAGGCCCGTTGGAGCGCGGCGCAGGCGGGCCAGAACGCCCGCCGGGCGACCCAGGACACGGCGGCGATCGCCTATATCGGCGAATTCGACAGCGGCGCCACTCGCACCTCCGAGCCGATCACGAACGAGGCGCATCTGCTGCAGGTCTCGCCGGCCAGCACCGCGGTGGACCTGACTCGGCCGTTTCTCGGATCGCAGGAGCTTCCGGACGTCGAGCTGAACTCGAACGAGCGGACCTTCGGCAGGGTCATCCCCGACGACCAGGCGCAGGCCGAGGCCGCGGCTCAGCTGACGCAGTCGCTCGGCATCAAGCGCGTTGAGATCACGGGCACCGGTGCCTATGCACACGTCGTGGGCGATGCCTACCGCTCAGCGCTCGGCCGCGTCCAGGTCGTCAACAAGGGCGCTGACGGCGAGCTCTACGCGGGGCTGGGGCCGGGCGCGCCCCCTGGAGCCGGTGGCGCCCCCGCTGGGCCAAGGCCCCGGTTCACGCGAATCGCGACGGATGCGGTCCTGCCGCCGTGGAGCCCGCCTCCGGCGCGCTGGCGCTACGACGACGTCACCGCTTCGGCACAGGACCCGAGGCAGCTTCCCAGCGCCGGGCAGCGCTTCCTCGCCCGCTTTCGGACCCGGTTCGGGCGCTCGGCCGGTCCGTATGCGGCGTATGGCTACGAGGCGATGGCGGTGGTCCTCGACTCGATTCGCCGTGCCGGGGAGCAGGGCGACAACCGTCAGGCTGTCATCGACCAGTTCTTCGCCACGGTGGACCGCAGGTCGATCCTTGGGAGCTACTCGATCGACTCGGTGGGCGACAGCACCCTGAACCGCCTCGGCGCGTACCGCAGCGTCGGCGGGCGGCTCGTGCCGCGGGCCGGGGCGATTCCCGTCCGCTGAGCCGAGCCCTCAGCCGACGAGGTCGATCAGCGCGCCGGCAACCTCCGGGTGGCGGAACGCGTAGCCCGCGTCCTGCGCACGGCGTGGCAGGGCGCGGATGCTCGTGGTCGCCGCGTCGGCCATCTCCCTGCCGCGCAGCGCGGCGACGGCGAGCTTCGGAACGGGCGCGAACGAGGGCCTGTGAAGAGCCTTGCCGAGCGCCTTCGAGAAATCTCGGTTGGTGACCGGGTTAGGCGCCGCCAGGTTGAACGTCCCGCTTGCCGCGTCGGTGTCGAGCGCCCAGAGGATGAGACCGACCTCGTCGTCGCGGTGGATCCAGGGCATGTACCAGCCGCCGCCCGCCAACGGGCCGCCGACACCCAGCCTGAAGGGCAGCAGCAGCTGCTTCAGGAGCCCGCCCTCCGGGTCGAGCACCAGGCCGGTGCGGGTGGTGGCCAGGCGGATGCCGGCGTCGGTCGCCGGCTGCGCGGCGGCCTCCCACTTCACGCACACGTCGGCCAGAAAGTCGGAGCCTGCCGGCGTCGACTCGTCGACCACCGACTGGCCGCGGTCGCCGTAGTAGCCGGTCGCCGACTGGCTGACGAGGACCCGAGGCTGCGGCGTGTTCGCGGTGAGGGCGTCGACGAGGTTCTTGGTCGAGCGCTCACGGCTCGCAAGAATCCGGGCCTTGGCCTCCGGCGTCAGCCGCTGGTTGATCTCCTCCCCGGCCAGGTGGACGACGCCGTCGACCCCCTCCAGCGCCGCGGCCGGCGGTCGCTCGGAGGTGGGGTCCCAGGCGTGCCAGGAGACCGTGGGGTTCGTCTTCGCGGCTCGAGCCGGATCACGGCTCAGGCCGACGACCTCGTCGCCGCGAGCGAGCAGCGCGTCGCAGACAGCGGAGCCGATGAGCCCGCTGGCGCCGGTGATCAGAACCCTCATGGCCTTGCTTCCTTCCCTGGAGTTGCCCGCGTCAATCGAGCGCGGTGAACGTGCCGGTCTCGTTCGAGATCCGGGCGAGCCCGGCGCGCTTGGCCTCCTCGACGACGGCACGCGCAACCGCCGGCGCGACATCGCGGTCGAACACGCTCGGGATGATGTAGTCCTCGGAGAGGTCGTCCTCGGCGACGACGTCGGCGATGCCCTGCGCCGCCGCCAGCTTCATCTCCTCGGTGATCGTCGGGGCCCCGGCGTCGAGCGCGCCCCGGAAGATCCCCGGAAAGCAGAGGACGTTGTTGATCTGGTTTGGGTAGTCGGAGCGCCCGGTGGCCATGATCCGAACATACGGCTCGGCCTCCTCGGGCATCACCTCGGGCGTCGGGTTCGCCATCGCGAACACGATCGCGTCCTCCGCCATGCGCCCCAGCGCCTCCGACTCGATGATGCCCGGGCCGGAGAGGCCGACGAAGAAGTCGCAGCCTTCGATCACCTCGCCCGGGGGGCCCGAGCGCTTCTCGGGGTTCGAGTTCTCCGCGTACCAGCGCTTCGACTCGTTCATCGCGCCGGAGGCGTAGTCGGCGCGCTCTGTTGAGACGGCTCCCTGGCGGTCGCAGCCGATCACGTTGGTCACGCCCGAGGCGAGCATCATCTTCGTGACCGCCACCCCGGCCGCGCCCAGGCCGACGACGAGCACCTTCAGGTCCTCGGGGCTCTTGCCGACGATCTTCAGCGCGTTGAAGAGGGCCGCCATCGTCACCACCGCGGTCCCGTGCTGGTCGTCGTGGAATACGGGGATGTCGAGCTCGGCCTTCAGCCGCTCCTCGATCTCGAAGCAGCGCGGGGCGGAGATGTCCTCCAGGTTGATCCCGCCGAAGGTGGGGGCCATCAGCTTGACCGTCTCCACGATCTTGTCCGGGTCCTTGGTGTCCAGCGCGATGGGGAAGGCGTCCACGCCGGCGAACTCCTTGAACAGCATGGCCTTGCCCTCCATCACGGGCATGGCCGCGTGGGGGCCGATGTCGCCCAGGCCGAGCACGGCGGTGCCGTCGCTCACAATGGCGACGGTGTTCTTCTTGATCGTGAACTTGTGCGCTTCGGCCGGGTTCTTGGCGATGGCGAGAGACACCCGAGCCACGCCCGGCGTGTAGGCCATCGAGAGATCGTCACGGCTGGTGAGAGGCACCCGCGACCTGACCTCGATCTTGCCGCCCTCGTGCATGAGAAACGTGCGGTCCCGGATCTCCTGCACCGCCACGCCGTCGAGGGCCTCGAGGGCCTGGCGGATGCGCTCGACGTGGCCGTCGTCGATGGCGAACACGGTGATGTCACGGACGAGCCGGCCGCCGACGACATCGACGATGTCGAGGCCGAGGATGTTGCCGCCGGCCGCACCGATGGCTGTCGTAACCCGCCCGAGGGAGCCGGGGGCGTTGTCGGCCTCGATGCGGATGCGGACGGAGTAGGAGGCGTTCGGCGTGGCCATGGGCCAGCGATGATCGCAGAGACCCCCGACCTAGCGAAAACCGGGAGGCAGCCGGCGGGAGGGGCCCCCTCAGGGGAGGGCACCCGCCGGAGTGAGCGCAGGGCGCAGCCC
>JAWVFM010000284.1:0-2753 GCA_033856015.1 Solirubrobacterales bacterium | reverse complement strand
CCGCAAGCGTCGCCGGCCGGAGCCCTACAAGGGCAAGGGCATCCGCTACAAAGGCGATCAGGTTCTCAGGAAGGTCGGTAAGCGGGCATGACCGTCGTCACCAAGCGCGAAGGCCGCCTGCGCCGGCGCCGCCGGGTCCGCGCCCGGGTCAGCGGCACCGCCGAGCGCCCGCGCCTCTCGGTCTACCGCTCCAACCGCGGCCTCCACGCCCAGCTCATCGACGACACCCAGGGCCACACCCTGGCGGCGGTCAACTGGATCGAGCCGGACCTGCGCAAGCTCAGCGCCACCGAGCAGGCGAAAAAAGCAGGGGAACTGCTGGCCGAGCGGGCCAAGGCCGCCGGCGTCGAGACCTGCGTCTTCGATCGCGGCGGCTACCGGTACCACGGGCGTGTCAGGGCGCTGGCCGAGGGAGCGCGCGAGGGGGGACTGGCCTTCTAGACCGTTTCGCTACGGTTGGCCGCTGCCATGAAGGGAATGGACACCAAGAACGTCGAGACGGTCAGCCCTCGCGGGCTCGACCTGCAGGAGCGGGTGATCGAGATCAACCGCGTCGCCAAGGTGGTCAAGGGCGGCCGCCGCTTCTCCTTCACCGCGCTGGTCGCGGTCGGCGACGAGGAGGGCGTGGTCGGGATCGGCTACGGCAAGGCCCGCGAGGTCCCTCTGGCGATCCAGAAGGGCGTCGAGGACGCCCGCAAGAACTTGATTCGCGTGCCCAAATACGGGCAGACGATCACCCACCGGATCATCGGCCGCTTCGGCGCCGGGCACGTCGTCCTGCGCCCCGCCAGCCCCGGTACCGGGGTGATCGCCGGCGGCGGCGTCCGCGCCGTCCTCGAGCTCGGCGGCGTGCGCGACGTGTTGACCAAGAGCATCGGCACGCAGAACCCGATCAACCTCGTCAAGGCCACCATGGACGGGCTGATTCGTCTTCGTAGGCCTGAGGAGGTCGCCGAGCTGCGCGGGCTGACCGTGTCCCAGGTGCTTGGGCTTCAGAACGGAACTTCCACTGACGGGGAGCACCTCGCAGCGGGTCCTGCCGCCGAGTCGGAGGGGCCTGCGGGCGGGGACGGTGTCTCCGTTCTCGACCCCTCCGACTCGACGCCACCCGCTGAGGATGCTGCTCCGGCAGACGAGATTCCGTCCGAGGAGGCAAGCCCCGAGGCTGCGGCTCAGGTCGCGGAGGAGGCCGCTCCGGCCGTCGAGGCGAGCGAGCCCGTAGCCGCCGAGAGTTCGGAGGTTGATCAGGATCCTGCCGCTCAGGAGGAGACCGCACCTCCGGCCGCTGAGGAGACGCAGTCGTGAGCGGGGTCAGGATCGAGCAGGTTCGGTCGTCCAACGGGACCGATCCGAAGCAGAAAGCGACCCTGAGGGCGCTCGGGCTGGGCCGGATCGGCAAGGCCGTCGAGCGCAAGGACACGCCGCAACTGCAGGGCCAGCTGCGCGTCGTCTCGCACCTGGTGGAGGTGACGTCCTGATGGCCGAGACGCCGCGCTCGGAGGAGATAGGGCTGCACAACCTGAAGCCGAAGCCGGGCTCGCGGCGGCCGCGCAAGCGGATCGGCCGCGGCGAGGGCAGCGGCCTCGGCAAGACCTCGGGCCGCGGCCACAAAGGCGCGGGCGCGCGCGCCGGCAGCAAGCGCAAGGCCGGCTACGAGGGCGGCCAGAACCCGATCCACATGCGGATGCGAAAGCTGCGCGGGCCGCACATGAAGAAGTCGATGCCGTTCGAGAACTTCCGCACCAAGACGCAGCCGGTCAACCTGGCCGACCTCGACGAGCGCTTCGACTCCGGCGCCGAGGTGACGCCCGAGACCCTGAAGGAGAAGGGCCTGGCAAAGCGCTCCGAGCCGGTGAAGATCCTCGCCCGCGGAGACATCGGCAAGAAGCTCGACGTCCACGCGCACGCGTTCAGTGCTGCGGCCAAAGAGAAGATCGAGGCTGCCGGCGGCTCCTGTCACACTCTGGAGCCGTAATGCTCAGGACCATTCTCAACGCTTTCAGCGTTGCCGACATCCGCAAGAAGCTCGCCTTCACCGCGGCGATGCTGGCGCTGTACCGGCTCGGTGCCTACATCCCGGCGCCGGGCGTGGACGTGCAGGCCGTCAAGGAAATCCAGAACAACTTCGGCGGCTCCAACATCCTCGGCTTCCTCAACCTCTTCTCCGGCGGCAGCCTCTCCCGGCTCAGCCTCTTCGCGCTGGGGATCATGCCCTACATCACGGCCTCGATCATCCTGCAGCTGCTGACCGTGGTCGTCCCCTCGCTCGAGCGCTTGCAGAAAGAGGGCGAGGTGGGGCAGCAGAAGATCACCCAGTACACCCGCTACCTCACGGTCGGCCTCGCCTTCGGCCAGTCGATCGGCTACGTCTTCCTCTTCCGCTCCTTCGGCAACCAAACGGGCGCCAGCGTCGTCGGCAACCTCACCTTCGCCCGCACCTTCCTGATCGTGATATCGCTCACCGCCGGCTGCACCCTGCTGATGTGGCTGGGCGAGCTGATCACCCAGCGCGGGATCGGCAACGGCATCTCGCTGATGATCTTCGCCTCGATCGCGTCCTCGATCCCGAGCGGGATCACCAAGTGGTGGAACAGCCCGGACCAGGTCTTCGTCGTGATGATGCCCTTCATCGCCCTGGCGGTGATCGTCGCGATCGTCTTCGTCCAGGAGGGCCAGAGGCGGATCCCGGTGCAGTACGCGAAACGCGTGGTCGGGCGCAAAATGACCTCCGGCGGTTCGACCTATCTGCCCCT
>JAWVFM010000283.1:0-5587 GCA_033856015.1 Solirubrobacterales bacterium | reverse complement strand
ACGTCATCGAGATGTTCCGCGGGTACAGGCTGCCGTCGAGCTCGGCGGCCATCGACCTGGCGCGGGTGGCGCTCGAGCGTTGCGGCTACGAGCCCCGCGAGGTCGCGACGGGCGGAGGCAGCGACGCGAACGCCCTCATCGCCCGCGGCTACGAGTGCGTGCTGCTGGCGAACGGGACGGAGGCGAACCACACTCCCGACGAGAGCGTCGCGGCGAGGGACCTGACCGGCATGCTCTCGGTCTGCGAGGCGATCGTCGCGGCCGCCGGCACGTGATGCTGCGCCTGCGCCGTGGCGTCGTGGTTGGGAGTGCTCCGCTGACGGTCGAGGTTGCGGGTGAGCGCCGTGAGGCGTGGGCGGACCCGGCTCTGGTGGGCGAGGTCCGCGAGGGCGACGAGGTGATCGTGAACGTCGCCGCCCTGGACCTCGGCCTCGGCTCGGGCGGCTTCGACATCGTCCACGCGAACCTCACGCGAGGCCTCGACTCCGAGCAGGCCGGCTCCGCCCATGTGATGAAGCTCAACTACACGCCTCTTCAGCACGCGGTGAAGCCCCTCGAGGAGTCCGCCGGCAGCGACCGCGGGACGACGGCTCCGGTCCTCGTCCTGCCGCTCCACGGCCACCTGTCGCCGGCCGTGTGGGCGGCGACCCAGTTGCGGCCGGGCCTGCGGCTCGGCTACGTGCAGGGCGCTGGGGGCGCCCTGCCGGGCCGCCTCTCGCGGGACGTTGCGGAGCTCCGGGGGCGCGAGCTGATCGCCGGCCACGTCACCGCCGGACAGGCTTACGGCGGCGACCGCGACGCGATCAGCCTGATCGGTGCAATCGACGCCGGGAGCCGGGTGCTTGGCTGGGATGCGATCCTCGTCGGCCCCGGCCCCGGGATCCTCGGGTCGGCGACGCGCCTGGGGCACGGTGGGATGGCGGCGCTCGATGCCGTGCACGCGGCGCTCGCGCTGGGGCTGCCGACGTTGCTCTCGCCACGGATGTCGGGCGCGGACCCGCGTCCCCGTCACCGCGGGCTGAGCCATCACACCGCCACCGTGCTGGAGCTGGCGCTTGGAACGGTGCGGGTCCCCGTCCCGGAGCTCGACCTCGAGGGCTGGCCGACCGGCGAGGAGGGGGGAGAGGCCGTTGACGTGCCGAGCGTTCTGGACTCCCTCCACAAGGCGGGCGCCGGACGCCACGACGTTACCGTCGAGCCCGTCGACCTCGACGCGTACGCCTCCAGCGGCCTCAGCACCCGCACGATGGGCCGCGATCTCACCGAGGACCCGCTCTTCTTCGCCGCGGCGCTCGCGGCCGGCCGAGCGCTTGGCTCGCTCTGCGAGGAGGCGTAGGCCGTGGAGCGGATCTCGTCGGAGACCGTGTACGAGGGGCAGATCGCATCCGTGCGCCGTGAGACGTTCCGCTACGACGACGGCTCGGAGGAGGTCCGGGAGGTGGTGGGCCACCCGGGCGCGGTGGCGATCGTGGCCCACGACGAGCGCTTCGTCTACATGGTCCGTCAGCCGCGCGAGCCCGTGAACGAGCCGGACCTGCTCGAGCTCCCGGCCGGCAAGCTCGACAAGGAGGGGGAGAGCCACCTCGACTGCGCAAAGCGCGAGCTTGCCGAGGAGATCGCGATGGGCGCCGCCGAGTGGCGCGAGCTGCGGCGCTTCTACGTGAGTCCCGGGCTCCTGGAGGAGGAGATCACGCTCTATGAGGCGACCGGCCTCGCGCCGGCCGAGGGCGACTTCGAGCCGGACGCCGACGAGCAGATCGAGCTGGTGGCGTGGCCGCTCGATGACCTGGCGGGGGCGATCGCACGTTGCCGCGACGCGAAGTCGCTCGTGGGCCTCTTCGAGCTGCAGGCGCTGCTCCGCGCCTGACGGCCGGGTTGCAGCGGCAGGGGAGCGCTGGGCGGGGCGGAACCTGCGGGCATGGCGATTGCCGTCCGTCCGCACATCCCGCAGTCCGAGGTCGAGCCTCGCTTCGAGGCTCTGGTCCTCGACTTCCTGGCCTACCTCGAGTTCGAGCGCGGGCTGGCGCGCAACACGCTCGACGCCTACCGCACCGACCTCCTGCAGTTCGGGGGCTTCCTCGGCCGCCGCGGCCGCAGCGCCACCGAGGCCGAGCGAGGCGATGTCGCCGACTTCCTCGCAGACCTCGCGACCGGTCGCCCCGCGGAGGGCGATGAGCCCGAGCGTCCGGCGTGCTCGCCGGCGACGATCAGCCGCAAGACCGCGGCGCTTCGCTCCTTCTATCGCCACCTGCGCCGCGAGGAGCTCGTGGACCTGGACCCCACCGCGACCCTCGTGGCACCCGTCCGCGGCCGCCGCCTCCCTCACGTCCTCGCCTACGGGGAGGTCAAGAAGCTCCTGGACAGCGTGTCCGGCGCGGACCCGATCGCCGTTCGCGACCGGGCGCTCCTGGAGCTGATGTACGGCTGCGGCCTGCGTGCCTCCGAGGCCATCGGCCTCGAGGTGGGCGACGTCGACGTCCGCCGCGGCTTCGTCCGTCCCCACGGCAAGGGGTCGAAGGAGCGGACCGTCCCGCTCGGCCGGCAGGCGGCCGGCGCGGTGACGAGGTACCTGCGCACGGGGCGCCCCGAGTTGGTCGGCTCCATGCCGGAGCCCAAGCTGTTCGTCAACTTCCGCGGCGGCGGGCTCACCCGCCAGGGCCTCTACAAGATCATCCAGCGTCATGCGAAGGACGTCGGCCTCGACGACAAGATGAGCCCGCACACGCTTCGTCACAGCTTCGCGACGCACCTGCTGGCCGGGGGCTGCGACCTGCGCTCGGTCCAGGAGATGCTCGGTCACGCCGACGTGGCGACCACTCAGCTCTATACCCACCTCGGGAACGACCAGATCAAGGACGCGTACTTCAGCGCGCACCCCCGCGCCCGCTCTCGCTGAGCGCCGCCCCGCACCGGCGCCGCTCTATCGTTGCTCGGCAGTGCCGGAGCTTCCCGAGGTCGAGACCGTTCGCCGCCAGCTCGAGCCGGAGATGGTGGGGCGCCGGATCGAGTCCGCGCGGATCATCGACGAGCGCTGGAGCCGCCCGAGGCCGCCCGCGGAGGTGGAGCAGGCGCTGGCGGGGCGGCGGGTGGAAGCCGTTCGCCGCCGCGGCAAGTACCTGATCGTCGACCTCGACTCCGGCGATCACCTGGTCATGCACCTGCGGATGACCGGGAACCTCCTGCTGCGCCCGGCGGACGCAGCCGGCGAGGCCCGCCACCTGCGGGCCGCCTTTCGCCTCGACGACGGCTCCGAGGTCTGGTTCACGGATGCGCGGCGCTTCGGCCACGGCGAGGTCATTGCGGCCGGCGAGCTCGACGCGTACTTCGCCGTCCGTCTTGGCGTCGAGCCGCTCTCCGGGGAGCTGACCGCCGAGGAGCTCGGCCGCCGCGCCGCGGGTCGGACGGCGCCCCTCAAGTCGTTTCTCCTCAACCAGGCGCACCTGGCGGGAGTGGGGAACATCTACGCCGACGAGGCGCTCTACCGGGCTGAGCTTCACCCGCTCTCGCCGGCCGGCTCGATGAAGCCCGAGCACCTCGAGGCGCTGCGCGAGGGGATCGTCGGCGCGCTCGAGGCGGGCCTTGCGAACGGCGGCTCGTCCATCGACGACTACCGGAACGCTCGCGGCGAGCGGGGCACCATGCAGGAGGAGTTCCTGGTCCACACGCGGGAGGGTCAGGAGTGCGGGCGCTGCGGGGAGACCATCCGCAGGATCGTCGTGGCCGGGCGCTCGACGTACTTCTGCCCGGGCTGCCAGCACCGGCTTCGTCGCCGGCCACGTCGCAGCAAGGTCCGAGGCTCGTGAGCTCGAGCATTTCGCCGCCGCCCGGCTTCCTGATCGGCCATCACACGGATCCGGTTGGGGCGACCGGATGCACCGCGGTCATCGCCCCGGTCGGAGCACGCGGCGGCGTGGACGTACGAGGCGGCGGGCCGGGAACGCGTGAGACGGACGCGATCGGCCCGTACTCGGCGACCGATCAAATTACGGCCGTGATGCTCTGCGGAGGCAGCGCCTTCGGGCTGGCGGCGGCCGACGGCGCGGTCCGCTGGTGCGAGGAGAACGGACGCGGCTATCCGACGCCTGCGGGCCCGGTCCCGATCGTCCCGGCCGCCGTGATCTTCGACCTGGCCACGGGTGACCCGCCGGGACGGCCCGGCCCGGAGGCCGGGTACGACGCCTGCAGGGCGGCGATCGAAGGGATTCCGTCGACCGGCGCAGTGGGCGTCGGGACCGGTGCGACGGTGGGGAAGATCCTCGGCATGGAGCGCTGCACGGCGGCGGGGGTCGGCTACGCGGCGGCGCGGACGGGGCTGGGCTCGACGGTCGCGGCAATCGCGGTGGCCAACGCGTTCGGCGACGTGATCGGCGCGGACGGCGGCGTTCTCGCCGGGCCTCATGACGAGGACGGGGCGCTCCTGCGGACCTCTGAGCTCGTTGCCGCCATGGACACGCCCCCGGACTGGAACGCCACATCGGAGCGCAACACGACGCTGGTCTGCCTGATGACGGATGCCGCGCTCGACAAGCCGGGCTGCGCCCGCGTCGCGCGCATGGCAAGCGGCGGGCTTGCCCGAGCGATCGACCCCGTCTACTCGGACGTCGACGGCGACACGGTGTTCTGCCTCGCCTCGGGCACCGGCACGCCGGAGCGCTTCGGGACGATCGCGGTGGGGACCGTCGCCGCGACGGTGACGGCCGCGGCGCTGCGGGCGACGGTGGAGTCCGGCTAGGCCGGTTCCTGTCCGCCCGGGCATTCATCATTCGCCAACCATGCCGGGCTCCTACAAGACCGAGGCGATCGTGCTTCGCACCATTCGCTACGGCGAGGCGGACCGGGTGCTTCACCTCTACAGCGCGGACCACGGGCGGATCGGCGCGATCGCCAAGGGCGTGCGCCGGCCGCGCTCGCGCTTCGGCGGGCGGTTGGAGCCGTTCTTTCGCCTGGACCTGGTGCTTCACCGGGGCCGCGGTGAGCTCGCCACCGTCACCGCCGCACACACCGTCGCCGCGCATGCCAACCTGCGCGCGTCGGGGCCGGCTCTCAACGCAGCAGCACGTGCCTGCGACGCCGTGCTGCGCCTGCTCGACGGGGAGGAGGCCAACCCCGCCGCCTACAACGTGCTCTGCCGCTACCTCGCTCTCCTCGACGGCCAGGAGCCGCCCAGCGGCGTCTCGCCGTTTGCCTCGGTCGACGGCGCCGAGGGTCTCGGGACCGCCCTCGCGTTTCGCCTGAAGCTCGCGCTGGCGGCGGGATTCGCCCCGGAGCTGACGGCGTGCGCGCGCTGCGGTGAGAGCGAGGGCCTCTCGGGCTTCTCCGGCCCGGCTGGCGGCGTGGTCTGCTCGGCCTGCGAGGCCAGCGGCTTCGCGCTCTCGCCCGCCGCGCACGGGTTCATGGTCGAGGCCATCGGCCGCCCGCTGGCCGATGCCCCGGCCGCCTCCGAGCCGGCGCTTCGCCAGGTGGAGCGAGCGATCACGGCGACGCTCGACCACCACGCGCACGTGCACCTGAACGCCGCGGCCTAGACGGCCGCTCCCAAACCGCGGCACCGGGGACCAAGGGGGGAGATTCGGCACCGGGCGGCGCC
>JAWVFM010000282.1:0-6426 GCA_033856015.1 Solirubrobacterales bacterium | reverse complement strand
GACGGTGACGGCACACCCGCCGGCATCCGAATCCGAGCTCGCGGCGTCCGGTTTGGCACTCGCCTGCTGGTCGGCGTCCGCGATCACGAGAGGCTGCTTCCCCGACAGGCAGTCGAGGAGAGGCGAGTCGCTCTCGCCGCGCAGGGCAGCCGCACCGCCGGCGCCCATGGAGACGACGAGCAGCAGCGCTGCAGGCGCTCCGAGGAGCCGCGTGAATCGGTTCGTTCGTTGCTTCATATGCCCTACGCCACCCTGCGAGTTGCTGAACATAGCCAGGCTGGGCGGATGCCGCAACCCGGAACCATTCGGCAGCGCGGATATCGTGGCGCCGTGAGCGATTCGCAGCCACGCGGCCACCTGCCCGGAGTTGCGCCCCCGCGGCGCTTTCGCCCCCGCTTTCACCACGAGCTTGTGGTCTGCGGCCTGCGGGGCCACCAGCTCGTCGGCACGGACGCGGCCGAGCTCCGCCCCGAGGACGCGATCTTCGCTCGGAGCATCGACGGCGTTCGCTGGCACCGTTGCCTGCGCTGCGACGGATGGCTGCCCTTCGCTCCGCCCGCGTCACCGGTGCGAAAGCACCCGCCGAGCCGCGAGGAGATCCGCCTGCCGCTCCGCGGTCGCCCGCTTCGCGACAAGATCGTGCTGCGGGTCATCGCGGTCGATCGCGCCTTTCATTTCCTGGTGCTGAGCGCGATCGCGATCGCGATCTTCGTGCTCGCCGCCAGGCGCAACGAGCTTCGCGCCGACTTCTACAGGGTGGTCGCCGACTTCGAAGGCGGCGTCGCCTCGCGCCTCAACCTTCCGAGCCACGGCATCCTGCACACGCTCGACCGACTCCTCTCGCTGCGCTCGGGGACGCTGCGCCTGGTTGGCGCCGCCGCCGCGGTCTACGCCCTGGTCGAAGGAGCCGAGGCCGTCGGCCTCTGGTACCAACGCCGCTGGGCCGAGTACCTGACCCTGGTCGCCACCGCGGCCTTTGTGCCGCTCGAGGTCTACGAGCTCAGCCGCAGCCTCTCCCCGCTGAAGGCGATCGCCCTGCTCGTAAACCTCGCGATCGTCGTCTACCTGCTCTACGCGAAGCGGCTCTTCGGACTGCGCGGCGGAGTCGCGGCCGAGGAGGTGGCTCGGCGCCGCGACGTCGGCTGGGAGTCGCTCGAGCGCAGCTCGCCCGAGGCTGTTTCAGCGCACTCCGCCTAGCCGGGGGTGGGCGCGCGCCACCAGCTCGGAGGCGAGGGGTGTTACATCGATCGATGGAACAGTGGCGCGTGTATCGTGAGCTCCGGTGACCGACGTCACGCGGGAAAGCGAGGAGGCCGCGAGCGGGCTGACGATCGACGCGCTCGCTCAGCGCACGGGGATGACCGTGCGGAACATCCGTGCCTACCAGTCGCGCGGGCTGCTGCCGCCGCCCGAGGTTCGCGGGCGCACGGGCTTCTACGGGGACGAGCACCAGGCGCGAATCGAGCTGATCCGCGAGCTCCAGGCCGAGGGGTTCAACCTGGAGGCCATCAAGCGCCTGCTGGAGGCCGGCGGCTCGAGCGCCGACGTCCTGCGCTTCACCCGTGCCGTGCACGAGCCGTTCGCCGATGAGGAGCCGCACATCGTCACCGGCGACGACCTCGCGGTCGCCGGCGGGGTCGAGGCAAACCCGGAGCTCCTGCGAAAGGCCCTGAAGCTCGGCCTGGTGACTGAGGTCGGGCCGGACCGTTACGAGCTGCGCAGCCCGCGCCTGGTCGCGGCGGGCGGCGAGCTGGCCGACCTGGGGGTTCCGCCAGAGGCCACCATCGAGGTCGTCTCGAAGCTCCGCAGGCACGCCGACGGCGTGGCCAGGACGTTCGTCGACCTGTTCATCGATCAGGTCTGGAAGCCGTTTGACGCGGCCGGCCGGCCGCCGGAACGCTGGCCGGAGATCGTCGATGCGATCGAGCGGCTGCGCCCGCTCGCCGGCGAGGCGCTGATCGCGGTCTTCAAGCTCGCGATGACGGAGGCCGTCGACAAGGCCTTCGGCCGTGAGATCGAGCGCGCCTCTCGCGAGCCCGATCCGCGCCAGTCTCGGAAGCGCCGCCGCTCCTAGGCGCCACGGTCAGCCGAGCTCGTAGAGCTCGCCGTACTTATGCTCGAGGTGTGCGAGCAACGGCTTGACGTCGAGCGATTCGCCCGTCGCCCGCTCGATGGTCTCCATCGGCTCGAAGCGCCCGGCGAGGCTGTAGAGCCGGTCGTCGAGCCAGGAGCGCAGCGGCTCGAGCTCGCCCGCCTCGAGCTGGCCGTCGAGGCTCGGTAGCTCCGCGCGCGCTCGGTTCCAGAGCTGCGCGGCGACGACGTTGCCGAGCGCGTATGTCGGGAAGTAGCCGAATGACCCGCTGGACCAGTGCACGTCCTGAAGGACGCCGTGCGCGTCGTCCGGCACGTCGAGCCCCAGGTAGGTCGCGTAGCGATCGTTCCAGGCGGCGGGCAGGTCCTCGAGCGCCAGCCTGTCCTCGAAGATCTCGAGCTCGAGCTCGAACCGGATGACGACGTGGAGGTTGTAGGTCACCTCGTCCGCCTCGGTTCGGATCAGCGAGCGCTTCACCGCGTTGGCGGCCCGGTAAAGCCCCTCGCCGTCCACGTCTCCGAACGCATCGGGAAAGTGCTCCGCGAGCAGCGGCGCGAGCCGGTGCAGGAACGGGCGCCCGCGGCCGACCCAGTTCTCCCAGAGGCGGCTCTGGGACTCGTGCAGGCCGAGTGACGGCGGATTGCCGATCGGATTGCGACGGAGGGCGTCCGGCATGCCGCTCTCGTAGATTCCGTGGCCGGCCTCGTGGACGATCGACCAGATGGCCGTGCCGATGAAGTTGGGCTCGTAGCGAGTTGTCAGCCGCACGTCGCTCGGGGCCATCGCGCTGGCGAATGGGTGCGCCGTCTCGTCGAGCCGCCAGCCGGAGTCGCGAAGGGGCATCAGCTCGCAGATCGCATGGCCGAGGGCGCGCTGGCGGTCGAGATCGAACTTGCCGTGCAGGCAGGAGTCGTCGGGCTCGACGCTTGAGCCGCTCACTCGCTCGAGAAGGTCGGCGAGGCCGTCGCGCAGCTCCTCCAGCACCGGGCGGACCTGGTCGACCGTCATGCCCGGCTCGAAGTCGTCGAGGAGAACGTCGTAGGGATGCTCGAAGTCCTCGAAGCAGCCGATCAGCCGCCGCTTCAGGTCGATGAGCGTGCGCAGGTGGGGGAGGAGGGCGGGAAAGTCGGATTGGGCCCGCGCTTCGACCCAGACGTTCTCGGCAACCGACTCGGCGCCCGCGATCTCGGCGGCCAGGGCGGTCGGCACGCGGCGTGCCTTGCGCCACCGGCGGAGGGCCAGGCGGATCGTGCTGGCCTCGTCGGAGTCGTAGGGCTGCTCCGCCCCCCAGGGCTCGAGGCTCTCGAGCAGCTTGCCCAGGTCGTCGGCGACCATGCGCTCGTGGATGAACCCGGCGAGCGTTGCGAGCTGCTCGGATCGCGGCCCGGCGCCGCCGCCGGGCATCTTGGTCCGCTCATCCCAGAAGAGCAGCTCGGCGGCGCGTGTGAGGTCGGCGATCTCGGCAAGGCGGTTGCTCAGGTCCGCGTAGGCGGAGGCGCTCATGCGGAGCCGTCGCGACGTTCGCCGCCGAGCGCGGAGTCCTCGAGGTGGACGTCGAAGCCGTGCTCCTGGATGGCGCCCAGCACCCGCTCGCCGTGCTCGCGGCCGTCGGTCTGGAGCACCAGCCGGATCACGGTTTCGCGAATGTGGAGATCGAGTCCCTCGCGAAGGTGCGTCACGTCGATGACATTGGCGCCCTCCTCCGCGACGCAGCGCAGAAGGCCCGCCAGCGCGCCGGGCCTGTCGGGGACCACCGTCACGAGCACCATGCGCCTTCCCGCCGCCGTCTCGCCGAGCCTGATGCACTCGGCCAGGCGCGAGGCGTCGACGTTGCCGCCCGAGAGGACGGCGCAGGTCTCGCCGTCCGCCGGCGGGGCCACCTTGCCGTGCAGGATCGCCGCGACGGCCACCGCGCCGGCTCCCTCGACGACGAGCTTCGAGCGCTCCAGGAGAAGGACCATGGCCTCGGCGACCTCGTCGTCGGAGACGGTCACGACCTCGTCGAGATAGCGGGCGACGAGCGGCAGGGTCAGCTCCCCAGGCTGCTTGACGGCAATGCCGTCGCAGATCGTGCTCTCACCGCGGGCCCCGATCGGCCTGTGGGCTTGAAGCGATGGGGGGTAGGGGGCGCACGCCTCGGCCTGGACGCCGACCACTCGCGCGCCCGGCAGGCGGGCGGCCGCGGCGATTCCGACGCCGGCAGCGAGCCCGCCCCCGCCGAGCGGCACGACGATCAGCCGCGTGGCAGGCGCCTGCTCGGCGATCTCCAGGGCGACGGTCCCCTGGCCCGCGACGACGTCGCGGTTGTCGAACGCGTGGACGAAGGAGGTCCCGGTCTGGGTCGCGTACTCGAGCGCCGCCGCTTGGGCCTCGTCGTACGCCCCGTCCACGAGCCTGACGTTGCCGCCGTGCCCGCGGACCGCCGCGACCTTGGCGAGCGGCGCGGAAACCGGCATGAAGAGCTCGGCGTGCGCGCCGTGCCGGGCGGCTGCCGTGGTCACGGCCTGCGCGTGGTTGCCGGCGCTCGCCGCGCAGACGCCGGCGCTGAGGCGATCCGGGGGGATCGCCGCGATCGCGTTGGCGGCGCCGCGGATCTTGAACGAGCCGGTGCGCTGCAGGCACTCGGCCTTGAGCGCGACCGGAGCGCCGAACCTTCGCGAGAGCTCACCGGCCGCGAGCACCGGCGTGCGCCGGACGAGCGGCGCCACCGTGGCAGCGGCTCTTTCGATGTCCTCGATGGCGATCTCGGCCGGACTTGTGGGCGTGGCGGCCACCGCTCAACCGTAGACCAACAAACGCCCCGGCCGGTTCCCGTCAGCCCTGCGTGGGCGGGGAGTCACGCATCCAGAATGCGGTCCACCAGGTGGGCGAACCCGGCCTTGGCCTCGGCCAGCGAGAGACCGCGAATGTGCCGCGTATAGATGAAGAAGTCCGCGGAGAGCGAGTTGAGGAGGACGTCGACGAGGTACTCGACGTCGGCGTCCGGCACCGCCTCGCCAAGCAGGAGGTAGAGGTGGGCGCGGTGCGCCGCGTACACCGAGTGCGTGAAGCGTGCGCAGGGGCTGCCCGACTCGGCAGCGAAGAGGAGCTCGTGTTGGTTCTCGAGCTGATCGAGGACCCCAGCGCCGAACGCGACGATTCGCTCGGCGGCGGGCGCGCCCGGCCCGAGCGGCGGCGGCCCGCGAAGCAGGTCGTCCTGAAACGCGCGCTCGCTCTCGTCAAGCACGGCGCGGGCCAACCCGGCGCGGTCTCCGAAGCGGCGAAAGAGGGTGCCCTTGCCGACTCCCGCCGCCGCGGCCACGTCGTCCATTGAAACCAGTTCGACGCCGCGCTCGGCGAACAGCCGTGCGGCGGCGCAGAGCACCTTCTCCCGGTTCCTCGCGGCGTCCGCACGCTCACGGGGCTCGGCTCCGATCTGGGGCAGCTCCTGCATGGCGACAGTGTCGAGCATCGTGTTAACCATTGTAATCGGACTTCGGTCCGGTTATGTGGTAGGCTTTCCCTGTTAAGCGGACTACGGTCCGATAAGCGTAGAGACAAGGAGCATCGAAATGACCACCATTCAGGCACAGAGGACGGTTCCGGCCGGGTCCTGGACCGCTGACCGGACTCACTCGAGCGCGACGTTCGAGGTCGGCCACCTCGGCGTTTCGACCTTCAACGGCAAGATCAAGGACTTCGCGGCGAGCGTGAACGTCGGCGACGAGACGTTCGTCCTCGACGGCAGCGCGCGCGTCGAGAGCCTCGACATCGACGAGGAGAACCTCAAGGCGCATCTGCTGTCCCCGGAGTTCTTCGACGTGGAACGCCATCCGGCGATCCGGTTCCGCGCCGACCGCCTCGACGCGAATGACGACGGCCTCGTCATCGCGGGTGACCTCGAGATCAAGGGCCACACCAAGCAGGTCGAGGCGACCGGCCACGTCGGCGAGCTCGTCGTGGACCCCACGGGAGCTGAGCGGGTGGCGCTCGAGCTCGAAACCGTGATCGATCGCACCGAGTTCGGCCTCAACTGGAACATGGACCTGCCGAACGGCGGCAAGGCCCTGGCCGACGAGGTCCGCCTCACGGTCAGCCTCGAGCTCGTCCGAGACGAGGCGTAGTCATGAAGGTCCTCGGATTGTCGGGCAGCCTGCGCCGCGAGTCGCACAACTCGGCGCTCCTGGACATCGCGGCCGGCCTCGCGCCAGCCGGCGTGGACCTCGAGGTCTATGGCGGCCTCCGATCCGTCGAGCCCTACGACGAGGACACCGACCACGAGCTCGCTCCGCCGGGCGCGAGCGCCTTCCGGGAGGCGCTCGGCGGGGCCGATGCCCTCCTCATCGCGACCCCCG
>JAWVFM010000281.1:0-4650 GCA_033856015.1 Solirubrobacterales bacterium | reverse complement strand
GCCCCTCGCGGTAGCCTGGTGGCGCTCACGAGCCGGAAAACGATGCCCATGCGCCGACGAAAGAGCCGCCCGGTCCTTATAGGCGTAGCCGCGCTGGGCATCTTGGTCGCCCTGCCCTCCGGCGCGGCCGCAGCGCCGCTGGGCAGCGCGAGGCTCAGCGCTCGAGCCGTGCGATCCCAGCTGCGGTTCGGTCGCGCGACCAGCATCCGCGGCTGGCTGCGGGCATCCGGGCCGGTCGGCGACCGGCACCTCGTGCTCGAGTCCGACCCGTATCCGTACGGCTCCTTCACGCACGTCGCCGGCGGCAGGACGCGGCCTGACGGCCATTACGGCTTCGCAATCCGGCCGCACCGAAACACCCGGTACCGGGTGGTCGTCGCCGGGTCGCGAAGCGTCCGCAGCGACCCGGTTGGCGTCATCGTCAACGTCGGCGCGCGCACCCGCATCCAGCCGCAGCGGCTCGGCAGGGTGCGGATCACCATCGACGTCTACCACCCCCGCCACCTCGACTGGGGCGGGCAGCGGGTCTCCTGGTATGAGGGCGGCCATCGCCGGAGCGTTCGCCTCATCAAGCACACCAAGAGCAAGCGCCTGAGCGCCGACCGGACGCGGATGAAGGCGGTGATCACGCCGAGGCGAGCGGGCCGCTTTCGCTACGCAGCGTGCCTCGCCGTTCCCTCCCGCGTGGCCTTTGGGCCGCCGGGAAGCCATCCGCGCTGCGGCCACCGGCGGTTCGTGGGCGGTCGCCACGCCGAGTACCAGGGGCGCGCGCACGCGCCGTTTGGCTACCCGGCCCACTCCAACATCGCCGGCGCCGCCCGGTACCTCCGTGCCCGAACGGGGTTCACGTCGTTCGCCGTGGTCGGCAGCGAGAACCGGCTCTACGGCGAGCACGTGCACCGGCGCTTCGTCAGCGCCAGTGTCGTCAAGGCCATGCTCCTCGTCGCCTACCTGCAGAAGGTCCACAACGAGGGCCGGGGGCTCAACTCCAACGACCGCTCGATTCTCTATCCGATGATCCATGTCTCCGACAACAACGCCGCCACCCGCGCCTACAACTTCGTGGGCGATTCCGGGCTCTACTCGGTCGCCAGGCAGTCCGGCATGGAGGACTTCTCGGTCTCGGGCTTCTGGGCCAACGCGATGATCAGCGCTGCCGACCAGGCCCAGTTCTTCTTCGGCATGGACAAGCTGCTCCCGCACCGCTTTCGCGGGTACGCCGACTACCTGCTCTCGCACATCGCCGGCTACGAGAGCTGGGGGATTCCGGCGGTCGCGAGGCCGCGAGGCTGGAAGACCTTCTTCAAGGGCGGCTGGCGCGGTACCGCTCGCGGTCAGCTCGTCCACCAGGTGGCCCGGCTGGAGCAGGGGCACAACCAGATCGCGATCGCCGTGATGACGGACGGCGACCCATCCATGGGCTACGGGATCGAGACGATCCAGGGCGTGACCCGCCGCCTGCTCAGCGGCCATCCTTAGCGGCGCAGCCGCCTCAGGGTGTCGCGCCGGCGGAGCCCTCGAGCCGCTCGCGGGCCAGCTGACGCGCCGCCCCCAACGGGGTGGTGCCGGCGGATCGCGCAGCGTCGAGGACACGCTGCATGGCGCCCTCGATCCCGAGGACCAGCTCGACCGCCTTGTCCTCGGAGAAGTCGCGCAGCTCGCGGTAGACGTGGATGAGCCCGCCCGCGTTGACGATGAAATCGGGCGCGTAGAGCACCCCGCGCTCGGCGAGGTCGTCCGCCAGCGAGTCGTCCGCGAGCTGGTTGTTGGCGCAGCCGCAGACGATCTCGCAGCGCAGCGCAGGCGCCGTCGCGGCGTTGATCGCCCCGCCCATGGCGCACGGCGCCAGCACGTCGCACTCGGCCAGCATTGCCTCATCCGGCTCGGTCCACGCCGCGCCGAGCGCCTCGGCCGTCGCGTGCCTGGCGGTGACCACGTCGCTCGCGATCACCTCCGCCCCGGCCTTCTTGAGGTTTGCGGCGAGCCTCGAGCCAACGTGCCCGAGGCCGACGACCGCGATGCGCGCGTCGGAGAGGTCGGCGGAGCCGTAACGGGCCTTCGCGCAGGCGCGCATCGCCGCCTCGACTCCGATCGCCGTGAACGGGCTCGGGTCGCCCGACCCGCCGGCCTCAACCGGCAGGCCCGTGACGTGCGTGGTGCGCTCGCGGATGATCGACATGTCGGCCGCCTGGGTGCCGACGTCTTCGGCGGTGACGTAGCGACCGCCGAGCTCCTCGACAAGGTCGCCGAAGTCGAGCAGCATGTCGCGGCGAGCATCGCCGGACGGCGGCGACCCGGGCGGGGCGCAGATGACTCCCTTGCCGCCGCCGAGGCTGAGCCCTGCGGCCGCCGCCTTCAGCGTCATGGCGGCCGAGAGCCGCAAGACGTCGGCGAGCGCATCTTCCGTCGCCTCGTACGCCCACATGCGCGCGCCGCCCAGTGCCGGGCCGAGGATCGTCGAATGGATCCCGACGACCACGGGCACACCGCTGCGCTTGCCGTTCCGAACGGCGACCTCCTCATGGTCGCGCCCGAGCTCGGCGGCCAGCGACTCGAGGTCGCGGGCGCGTCCAACCCTGCGGCGAACCTTGGTCGGCGCGCTCATGGACGGGCCTCCCAGCCCTCCAGCGCGGCCTTCACCGAGGCGAGGAACCTGGCTGCCACGGCGCCGTCGAGAACGCGATGGTCCCACGACATGCACAGGTTCGTCATCGGCCGGATGGCGATCGAGTCGCCATGCGGCGATTCGACCACCACGGGTCGCTTCACGATTGCCTCCAGGTCCAGGATCCCGACCTGGGGCTGGTTGATGATCGGCGTCGCCAGCACCGCTCCGAACTGCCCGGGATTCGTGAGCGTGAACGTGCCGCCCTGGACGTCGTCCGGGTCCAGGCGCTTCGAGCGCGCCCGCTCCGCGACGTCCTGGATGGCGGCAGCGAGGCCCTCGAGGCTCAGCCGCTGCGCGCTTCGGATCACCGGGACGATCAGCCCGGCCTCGAGCGCCACGGCGATCCCGAGGTGGACCTCAGGGTGCATGACGAGCTCGTCGCCCTCGAGGGAGGCGTTCAGGACGGGATGCTCCTGGAGCGCTTCGACCGTCGCCTGCGCGACGAACGCCAGGTAGGTCAGCCGGACGCCTCGAGCTTCCAGCGTGGAGCGGAGCTCGGCACGCCTGTCGGCCACGGCCCCCATGTCGACCTCGACGATCGTCGTGCAGTGAGCGGACGTGCGGAGCGACTCGACCATGTGCTTCGCGATCGCCTGGCGCATCGGCGAGAGCGGACGACGCTCGGCCGTCTCGTTGCTCGAGCTCGCCGGCGCCGGCTCGTCCGGGCGGTAAGGCGACTCGGTGTGGAGCGGGCGCTCGGCTGCCTGGGCCTCCACGCCGCCCTCCAGATGCGACAGCACGTCCTTCTTGCGGATGCGACCGCCCACGCCGGTCCCGGTGACCGCCCGGAGGTCGACGCCGTGCTTGGCCGCGAGGCGGCGGACGATCGGGGAGTAGTACTCGGAGCGGTCGATCTCGCCGTTGCCCTCGACTCCGGCAGGCTGGGCGGCCGGCGGATGCTCCTCCGGATGCGCCTGGCCAGGTTGGGCGCCGGCGTCGATCCTGGCGATCAGCGTTCCAACCTCGACTGTAGTGCCGGCCTCGACCAGGATCGCCTCGATCCGGCCGCTCGCCGGCGACGGGATCTCGACGTCCACCTTGTCGGTGGTCACGTCGCAGATCGTCTCGTCGGCCTCGATCCAGTCCCCGGGCCGCTTGCGCCACTCCAGGATGGTCCCCTCGGCGACCGAGACGCCCATCTGGGGCATCGTCACCTCGACCGCGGTCTCAGTACTTGAGGAGCTCATCGAGAGCCTCCTTCATGTCGTCGGCCTGGGGCAGGACGGCATTTTCGAGTGGCGGGCTGAACGGAATCGGCACGTCGGCCGCCGTGAGCCGGCGAATCGGCGCGTCGAGATCCTCGAACGCCTCCTCGGAGATCAGGGCGGCCACCTCCGCGCCCACCCCGCAGGAGCGGGTCGCCTCGTGCGCGACCAGGACTTTCCCGGTCTTCCTGGCGCTCGCCAGGATCGTCTCCCGGTCGAGCGGGCAGAGCGTCCGCAGGTCCACCACCTCGACGTCGGCGCCGAGCTCCTCCACCGCGTCGAGCGCGAGCGCGACGGTGGAGCCGTACGCGATGACCGTCGCCTCGGTTCCCTCGCGGGCGATCCGCGCCACACCGATCGGCACCGAGTAATCGCCCTCGGGGACCTCGCCGCGAACCCTCCGGTAGAGCCCCTTGTGCTCCAGGAAGCACACCGGGTTGGAGTCGCGGATGGCGCTGACGAGCAGGCCCTTGGCGTCCGCTGCGGTCGCCGGCGCGACGACCTTCAGGCCGGGCGCCTGCAGCAGCCACGCCTCCGGGTTCTGCGAGTGGAAGGGGCCGCCCGAGAAGCCGCCTCCCGTCGGCAGCCGCACCACCATCGGGACGGCGACGCCCTGGCGGTAGTGCATCTTCGCGGCGACGTTCACGAGCTGGTCGAAGCCGCACGCGATGAAGTCCGAGAACTGCATCTCGCAGACCGGTCGCAGGCCCTCGATCGCCGCGCCTACCGCGGCGCCGATGATCGCGTTCTCGGCCAGCGGGGTGTCCATCACCCGGT
>JAWVFM010000280.1:0-3820 GCA_033856015.1 Solirubrobacterales bacterium | reverse complement strand
TCGAGTCCGGGGACATCTTCATCACGGCCACCGGCAACAAGGACGTCATCACAGCCTCAGACATGGCGCGGATGAAGCACCAGGCGATCGTCGGCAACATCGGCCACTTCGACAACGAGATCGACATGGTTGGCCTGGAGCGGACGGACGGCATCCAGAGGATCAACGTCAAGCCGCAGGTGGACGAATGGGTCTTCGCGGACGGCCACACGATCATCGTTCTCTCCGAGGGCCGGCTGCTGAACCTCGGCAACGCAACGGGGCACCCCTCCTTCGTGATGTCGAACTCGTTCACGAACCAGACGATCGCTCAGATCGAGCTGTTCTCGAAGAACGACGACTACGACAAGCAGGTCTACGTGCTGCCCAAGCACCTCGACGAGAAGGTCGCACGGCTCCACCTGGATGCGCTGGGCGTGAGCCTGACCGAGCTCTCGGCCGAGCAGTCCGCGTACCTGGGGATCCCGCAGGAGGGCCCCTACAAGCCCGACACGTACCGCTACTGAGCACCCGCCGCCGGGGTTGGCGCCCTGAGCGGCCCGGGCCTGGCATGGTCCCGGGATGGCGGTCGGCCAGCTCGTCCTCGTCGCCGGTGCGCTTCTTGCCGCCGGACTCTTCGCATCGCTTCTGGCGGTGCGCATGCGTGTCCCCAGCCTCGTCCTCTTCCTCGGGTTGGGGATGGCGATCGGCTCGGACGGCACGGGCTGGATCCACTTCAACGACTACGAGCTCGCGCGCACGATCGGGATCGTGGCGCTCGCGCTCATTCTCTTCGAGGGCGGCCTCACCTCCGGCCTGCTCGAGATTCGTCCTGTGCTCGGCGCCGCCGTGTCGCTGGCCGTCGTCGGCACCTTCCTCACCGCGCTGATCACCGGCCTCGCCGCCGGCCTTCTCTTCGACCTGAGCGTCCGCGAGAGCCTGCTCGTGGGGTCGATCGTCGCCGCGACCGACGGCGCCGCGACGTTCGCGCTCCTTCGCGGCTCGACCATGAACCGCAGGCTGGCGCAGACGCTCGAGGCCGAATCCGGGCTGAACGACCCCGTCGCGGTGGTCCTGGTCCTCGGCTTCATCGACTGGATCCAGAAGCCGGGCTACGGGATCGGCAACTTCCTGGCGCTCTTCGGGCAGGAGCTCGGAATCGGGCTGGGCATCGGCGTCGCGATCGGCTGGGTGAGCGTTCAGGCGTTCCGGCGGGTCCGCCTCAGCACCGTCGGCCTCTACCCGGTCGCGTCGCTGGCCGTGGCTGCCCTGGCCTACGGCGGCGCCGACTCCCTCCACGGCTCCGGGTTCCTGGCCGTCTACCTCGCCGGCCTCGCCCTCGGCTCGGCCCGAGTGCCCGCTCGCCAGACGATCACGACCTTCCACCAGGGGCTGGCATGGGTCGCGCAGGTGGCCCTGTTCCTGTCGCTCGGTCTTCTCGTGTTCCCGTCACAGCTCGGCGACGTGGCTCTCAGGGGCACCGGCCTGGCCCTCGCGCTGATCCTCGTGGCCCGCCCGGTCTCGGCATACGTGGCGACGGCCTTCGCGAGGTTCTCGCCAAGGGAGCGGCTGGTGCTCGGCTGGGCCGGTCTGCGCGGGGCCGTGCCCGTCGTCCTCGCGACGTTCCCGGTGATCGCGGGCGTCTCCGAGGGGCTCGACTTCTTCAACATCGTCTTCTTCGCGGTGCTTCTCTCGACGCTTCTGCAGGGCACGACGTTCGAGCCGTTTGCCCGGCGGCTGGGAGCCACGTCGGACGAGCCGGCGCTGCCGATCACGCCGGTCGACGTCGGCACGATTCGCGAGCTCGGCTCCGAGGTGCTCGAGTTCACAATCAGGAGGGGCGAGGCCGCGGTCGGCGCCCACGTGCGCGACCTCGGGCTGCCGCGCGAGGCGCTGGTCACGGCGATCATCCGCGGGGAGCGTGCGGTCGCACCGCGCGGCGCAACGCGCGTTCACGAGGGTGACCGGCTCCAGGTGCTCGTCCCCAGCAGCCAGACACGCGACGTCGTGGCGCTTGCCGACGGCTGGCGCGACGGTCCGGTCGGCCCCCCGCCCCGCCCCCGGCTCTCGGTCCGGACGTCGCCCCCTGTCTTCTCGGTTCGCCCCTGGACCGACGCCGACGGCGACGCATCGGCCCCGTCCGAGATCGCGGGCCAGCCTGTCATCGAGCGCCTTCGCGTACGGGCCGAGCGCCCGGGAGCGCTCGTCATCCTGGCGGACGGCCACTACGCGCTGACCGGCGAGCTGCTCGTCACCGGCAGCCGCGACGCCGTTACTCAGTGGGCGAGACGGCGGGTGCTCACGGCGGCCGACGACGAGGACGGCGTCTGGCTCACCGGGGTGATCGCCAACCTCGCCTCTGATCCGGGGCTGCCCGGCGCCTGACGCCGTTCGCGGGCTTGGGAGGAGAGCGAGCTCAGCGTGCCAGGACGGGCCAGCGCTGGGCGACGCTCGGCCGCGCCTCGATCACCCGTTCGATCGTTGCGACGATCCTCGGGTCGAACTGGGTGCCGGCATGCGCACGCAACTCGGCCAGAGCCGCCTCGACCGGCATCGCCTCTCGGTATGAGCGGGTGGCCGTCATCGCACACAGCGCGTCGCAGGCGAAGATGATGCGGGAGGCCAGCGGGATCTCCTCGCCGGCGAGGCCGTTCGGGTAGCCCGCGCCGTCCCAGCGCTCGTGCGACGCGCGGACGATCTCGGCAACTGGGACCATCGCCTGGGAGTGGGATAGGAGGCGACCCCCGATCAGGGTGTGCGTTCGCATCAGGTCCCACTCGGATGGCTCCAGGGGGCCGGGCTTGTCGAGGATCTCGACGGGGATTCCGAGCTTGCCGACGTCGTGGAACTCCGCGGCTCTGCGGAGGACGTCGAGGTCTTCACCGTCAAAGCCCAGCTCGGTGGCGACGGCGACCGCGAGCTCTGCGACGTCGTGCTGGTGGCTGTCGAGCCCAGGGATGTCCTCGCGGATGGAGGCTCTAAGGAGCTCGCGCGTTTGCTGGGCGATGCGCCCGGCCGACGTCGTCTTCTCGGCGTACATCCGCTTGTCGACGAGGCTGAGGGAAGCGCTTGGCGAGCTCGCCTCCTCGGGGATGAGGGCTGCGCCGGCGGAGGCGCCGATCGAAAAGCCCTTGCCGGTCTCCGTGAGCGCTGCGCGACCTGCGGAGACGAGCCGCTTGGGCTCCTGAATTCCTGGCTGGCTGATGAAGCAGAACTCGTCGCCGCCCAGGCGGTACGCGTGCGCGTCCGAAGGCAGCGCCGCGGCGAGCCTCCCCCCGAGCCTGGCGAGCAGCGCGTCCCCCGCGGGGTGCCCAAATGTGTCGTTGTAGGACTTGAAGCCGTCCAGGTCGAAGAGGGCGAAGACTCGGTTGGAGCCTGCATTGCCCTCGCCGGCTGCGAGGGCGTGATCGAGATCGGACAGCAGCTTGCGGCGATTGCCGAGGCCTGTGAGTGCGTCCGTGTTGGATTCGTCCTGAAGTGAGTCGAGAAGCCGCGAGTTGAGCCGGAAGCTCACCCTGAGCCGCACCAGCACCGCGGCGAGGGTCACGCACGAGAGTGCGATCGCCGCCGGGTGGAGGCGCGCGAAATGGTCCCAGGCGAGGATCCCGACGGCCAGCGTGCTGGCAACGACGGGAGAGAGGATCGAGGGCCGATACGCGGGCGCATCGCTCGGCCGGTGAACGACGCGTTGGAGAGTCGCCGCGCCGATCATGAGACTTCCGACGAGCCAGGTCATGTCCATCCAGCCGTATACGTAGCTACCGGTCGCCTCCTCGTAGAGATAGGCGATGTCGCCGAAGGACCAGACGATCAGGCCGACTCCGATGAACAGCAGCGCTCC
>JAWVFM010000279.1:0-7951 GCA_033856015.1 Solirubrobacterales bacterium | reverse complement strand
TCGGCTTCGAGCTCTACGTCGAGATGCTCGACCAGGCGGTGGCCGAGCTTCGCTCCGCCGGGGGCGAGGAGCGCACCGACGAGGAGGTGCGGGTCGACAGCGACATCTCCGCGTACGTGCCGTCCTCCTATGTCCCTTACGAGGCCGCCAAGATCGACGTGCACCGGAGGATCGCGGGCGCGCGAGCCCCCGGCGAGCTGCGCGCCCTAGCCGACGAGCTGCGCGACCGCTTCGGCCCGATGCCCGAGCCGGTCTCGAGCCTCCTCGAGCTCGGCCGGCTGCGGATCGAGCTCGCCAAGGCCGGCGCTGCGGTAGCCGAGGTTCGCGGCGGGCGCTTCTCCGCCACGCCGATCGAGCTCGACGCGAACGCGGTCGGGGCGATTCGCAAGCGCATCCCCGAGGCCATCTACGAGACCCGCACGAAGACCCTCGCCCTGCGGGTCGAGGACGACCCGGCCACACGCCTCGCGCAGGTGGTCGAGTTGACGGAGGCGCTGGGAGTTAGTTCCCCCTAAGGGTTCGCAGCTATGCTGCCGCACTCGTGAGTCCCGCTCAACGTAGAGGGAAGCCGGGGAACCCGGGGAAGGGAAAGGGCGCGCCGGCGCAGCCCGCCCGCAACCCGTCTGGGCCGAAGCGCCTCGTGGCGGTTGTCCTGACCGCGGCGTTGGTGCTGACCGTCGTCGGCTACGCGGCCGGCCGCGGGCTCGGCGATCCGAGCATCCCGTCGGGCGACGTCGCGATCGTCCAGGGTGTCTCCAACGGCGACATCACCAAGGCCGAGTACGACACCGCGCTCCAGCAGGCCGCTGCCAGCCAGCAGCTGAAGACCGTGCCGACGCCGGGCTCCACCGCCTTCGCGCAGATCCAGACCACTGCGATCAACGACCTCCTGCTCTCGCGGTGGGTTCCCGGGGAAGCCGCTGACCGCGGCATCACCGTCTCCGACAGCCAGGTCCAGGACCAGCTGAACCAGATCATCAAGACCCAGCTCGGCGGGCAGAAGGGCTACAAGAAGTTCCTCACGCAGGCCCACTACACCCAGCAGGACGCGCTCGACCGCGTCCGCCTGCAGCTTCTCTCCACGCGGGTGCAGCAGTCCGTACTGCCCACGAACCAGCAGCCCACCGTCTCCACGGACGACATCAAGAACTACTACGACGCGAACGCCGCCCAGTTCGAGCAGCCGGCGACGCGGGACTTCCGCCTGATCCTCAACAAGAGCCAGGCGCAGGCTCAGGCCGCCGCCGACGCGCTCGCCAAGGACGATTCGCCGACCAACTGGGCGAAGGTGGCGAAGCAGTACTCCACCGACCCGACCACGAAGAGCACCGGTGGGCTGCGCCAGGGGGTCTCCGCGGGACAGTCCGAGCCGGCGCTCGAGGCCCAGCTCTTCAAGGCGCCGACGGGCCAGCTCGTCGGCCCGTTCAAGGGCCAGAACGGCTACTACGTGATCGAGGTCGAGAAGATCACGCCGGCCTCGAAGACGCCGCTCGACAAGCAGACGTCCGACCAGATTCGCCAGCAGCTCCAATCGGTCGACCAGCAGCAGATCGCGACGAACTTCCAGACGGACTTCAACGACAAGTGGACCAGCAGGACCTTCTGCACCTCGGAGTTCATGAACCCGCGCTGCGCCAACTACAAGGCGCCGGCGACGACCTGCACGTCGCAGCTCGCCGCGACTCATCAGTGCCCGACCCCGGTCGTCTCCACCCGCCCGGTCGAGCCCGGCCACGCGACGGTGTTCGGCGCCGCGCAGGGCCTTCCCCAGGGGCCCCTCGGGCCGCCGCCGCCGGCCACGGCGATCCCCACAGGCCTTCCCGGCACCGTGATCCCGCCGGGCGCGGGCGGCGCGACCGGCGCCACCGGTGCGCCTCCGGCGACCGGTGCGCCTCCCGCCACGTCCGGGGCTCCTCCCGCGACCGGGGCACCCACCGGCTCTGGCGGCTGAGCAGCCACCGGCTGATCACGCGGCCGAGGCGCTCGCAAGGCTCGACGAGATCACCCGGCGCCTGCGGCTCGAGTGCCCGTGGGACCGGGAGCAGGATGAGCGCTCGATCGTGCCGCACACGGTCGAGGAGGCCTACGAGCTCGCCGACGCAGCCGCGGCGGGCGACGATGCGAAGCTCCTCGACGAGCTCGGCGACGTGCTCTTCCAGGTCTACTTCCTGGCGCTGCTCCTCGAGGAGCGCCAGGCGGGAAGCCTCGGTGAGGTAGCGGAGGCGATGTGCGCGAAGCTGGTCCGCCGCCACCCGCACGTCTTCGGCGAGGCCGAGGCCTCGACGGCCGGTGAGGTGCTCGCGAACTGGGACCGGATCAAGCGCGACGTCGAGGGCAGGACCTCCGCGACGGAGCCGTTCGCCGACGTCCCCGAGAACCTCCCCGCGCTGCTCTACGCGCGCAAGATCCAGCGGCGGGCGGCCGCGGCCGGGCTCGCCGGCGCGGAGGCGGGAGAGCGCCCCGGCGACGCCGAGCGGGATGCCGCCGAGCGCCAGGTGGGCGAGCGCCTGTTCGAGCTCGTGGACGAGGCGCGCCGCCAGCGGATCGACCCGGAGCTCGCCCTGCGCGCGGCGGCGAACCGCTTCCGAGACCAGGCGGCGGAGACCTAACACCCTCGCCTAAGCTCCCGGCCTCATGGCGACGATCGAAGCCATCCATGCGCGCCAGATCCTCGACTCGCGGGGCAACCCGACGGTCGAGGTCGACGTGCTCCTGGAGGGCGGCGCTCTCGGCCGGGCAGCCGTCCCATCGGGCGCCTCGACGGGCGAGTTCGAGGCCACGGAGCTTCGCGACGGCGGCGAGGCGTGGCTCGGCAAGGGCGTCACGAAGGCGGTCGCCAACGTCAACGACGAGATCGCCGCCGCGCTGGTCGGCGCCCGCGCCGTCGAGCAGGGCGCGATCGACCGCACTCTCTGCGAGCTCGACGGGACGCCCAACAAGTCCCGCCTCGGCGCAAACGCCATACTCGGCGTCTCTCTCGCGGTCGCCCGGGCCGCGGCGGCCGACGCGGACGAGCCGCTCTGGCGCTTCCTTGGAGGTTCCGGGGCGAACGTGCTCCCGGTCCCGATGATGAACGTCCTGAACGGCGGGGCCCACGCGGACAACTCCGTCGACTTCCAGGAGTTCATGGTGGTCCCTGCCGGCGCGTCCACCTTCTCCGAGTGCCTGCGAATGGGCACCGAGGTCTACCACGGCCTGAAGCGCATCCTGCACGAGCGCGGGCTGGGAACGGCGGTTGGCGACGAGGGTGGCTTCGCGCCGAACCTCGAGTCCAACGAGGCGGCCCTCGAGCTCCTGGTCGCGGGCATCGAGGCCGCCGGGTACGAGCCCGGCAAGCAGGTCTACATCGCTCTCGACCCCGCGGCGAGCGAGCTCTACCGCGACTCCGACGGCGCCTACGTCCTCGAGCACGAGGGCCGCGCGCTGAGCGCCGAGGAGATGGCCTCCACCTGGGCGGGAATCGTCGAGCGCTATCCCGTGATCTCAATCGAGGACGGTATGGCCGAGGAGGACTGGGACGGCTGGAAGGTGCTCACCGACCGCCTCGGCAGCAACTGCCAGCTCGTCGGCGACGACGTCTTCGTCACCAACACGGAGCGCCTGCGCCGCGGGATCGAAACGGGCGTAGCGAACTCGATCCTCCTGAAGGTCAACCAGATCGGCACGCTGACGGAGACGCTCGAGGCGGTCGCAGTCGCCCGCGAGGCCGGCTACACGATGGTGATGTCGCACCGCTCCGGCGAGACCGAGGACTCGACCATCTCCGACCTGGCGGTGGCGACGGGCGTCGGGCAGATCAAGACCGGCGCACCGGCTCGCTCGGACCGCGTCGCGAAGTACAACCAGCTGTTGCGCATCGAGGAAGCTTTGGGAGACGGCGCGACCTACCCGGGGCTCGATGCGTTCGCCGGAACCTAAACGGGCGTTCTCGTGCCGCTCCGGCCGGCGGCAGGACGGCGGCGGCCGGTGGCGAAGCTTCCGGCATGGCCGGCCGCGCCCAGACCGCACCTTCGCTTCGGCTTCGGCCGGCTCCTCGCTCGCGTTCGCGCGGCGGGGCACGCAGCTCGCGGATCCGCTGGGACAAGCTGGGACGGGTCATCCTCGTCCTTGCGCTCTTCGGCGTCCTCGTCTCCTACATCCATCCGGCGCTCGGCTTCGTCAGCGCCTGGAACGACAAGCGGACCGCGGCCACGGAGCTCAGCCAGCTCAGGGCCGAGCACGCCAGCCTTCAGGCGAAGGCCTCCTCGCTCGACAGCCGCAACGCGGCGGAGCAGGCCGCGCGCCGGCTCGGCATGGTCGCCAACGGCGAGCGCGCCTACGTGATCCAGGGCCTGGGCGGCAACTAGGCCGTCAGGCGGACGCCGGGACGCTCCGTTGAGCGTCCTGGCCGCCGACAGCGCGCTCAGCGCCGGGGCGTTCCTCGGCGGTGTCGTCGAACTGGGGCTCGCCGTCGGCGCGATCGCGTTCGGCGCGGTCCGCGTGCGCCGCCTCCTGCTCCCGGGCTGGAGCGGAGCCCCCGCGCGCCTGGTCGAGATCGTCCTCGCTTCGGCGGCCCTGCTGTGGGTCTCGGAGCTGGTCGGCACGTTCGGTGGCTTCAAGGACGCGTTCGTCATCGCCGCATGCCTGGTCTTCGGCATCGGGGCCGGCCTGGCGGCCAACGCGATCGCCGCCTCGCGCGCGGTCGAGCCCTCGCACGCGCCGCCGGCGCCCCCGAGCGCCTCGCTGGCGAAGCTGCTGGCCATCGCCGTGGTCACGGCGCTCACGGCCGCCTGGATGGTCCCGACCCTCGGCAGCGTGGCAGCGGGCATGGACCGCGCGGACACGCTCTGGTACCACATGCCCTTCGCGGCCCGCTTCGTCCAGACCGGGCACCTGGGCAGCATCTTCTTCTTCGATCCGGTCTTCTTCGCCTCGTTCTACCCGGCGAACTCCGAGGTCTTCCACGCCCTCGGCATGCTGTTCTTCAACCGCGACATCCTGTCGCCGTTCATCAACGACGGCTGGATGGCCGTCTCCCTGCTCGCCTGCTACTGCATCGGCCGCCCCTACGGCGTCGGCCCCCAGGCCGTGATCGGCGGCTCCATCGCCTTCGGCGCCCAGATGCTTGTCGAGTTCCAAGCAGGGGAGGGTCTCAACGACATCACCGGCCTCACCTTCCTGCTCGCCGCCGCGGCGATCCTGGTGAACGCCCACGCCTCCCGGGCTGGAGGGAAGGCGGGATCGCCGGGGGTATCCCCCGCCGGTCGCTCTCGCGTCCATGCATCGCACCGTCCTCGCATCCATGCTGCGGATGACCGTCGGGCGACACCCCCGACACTCCCGCCCCTTGCTGCCATCGTCGTCGCGGGCCTGGCAGCCGGGATCGCCGCGGGGGTCAAGCTGTCGTTCCTCGCGCCGCTGGCGGCGTTGGCTATTGGAGTGTTGGTGATTGCGCGAGCCGGGACAAGGCGGCGGACGGCGCTGGCCCTGCTGGCCCCGATGCTCGCCGGGGGCGGCTACTGGTACGCGCGCAACCTCGTCGCCATCGGCAACCCGATCCCGTACCTCCACCACCTCGGCCCGATCACATTGCCGGCCCCGATCCGCGACTTCTCGCTGCGCCCCGGCTTCTCCGTCTTCCACTACTGGAACGACACCGGCGTCTGGACGAACTGGTTCGCCCCCGGCCTCCACGAGAACCTCGGCCTGCTGTGGCCGCTGACCCTGCTCGGGGTCGTGGGGATCACGATCGCGGTGCTGCTGCGCGAGGGCGAGCGGATGATCCGCGTCCTAGGCGTGGTCGCCGGGTTCGCCGCGGTCGCCTACGTGTTCACGCCGCTCACTGCCTCCGGGATCGCCGGACAGCCCATCGGCTTCGTCTGGAACCTCCGCTACCTGGCACCCTCGATCGCCATCGGGTTCGCGGTCCTGCCGTGCCTGCCATGGCTTCGCAGCACGGCCCGGCGGCGGACCTGGACCTCGGTGGGGCTGTTCGTCCTCGCCGCGTTCACGATCGGCTCGCTCGTCCAGTGGCATCAGGGGCACGTCAAGGGGGCGGTCGCGGCCGCGTTGATCGTGCTCGTGGGAGCCGGGGCGCTGGCCTACGCCCGCTCGCGTGGGATCATCTGGTCGGGCATGCGGCTCCTGCCGCGGATCGCGCTCGCCGGCGCGGCGCTCGCCCTCGTCCTGGCCGGCGGCTACAAGGTCCAGCGCCAGTACATGGCGCACCGCTACGAGGACGCCGGCTCCGTGCCCGACCTCTCGAAGGCCTTCGCCTGGGTGCGCGGCGTCAGCAACTCGCGGATCGCGCTCGCCGGGGTGCGCGGCATCTTCACCCAGTACGCGTTCTACGGGCCCGACCTCTCCAACCGGGTCCAGTGGCTCGGACGCGAGACCGCGCACGACGGCTACGCGCGGATACCCACCTGTCGCGAGTGGTACTCGGCGGTCAACGCGGGCCGCTATCAGTACGTGGTCGCAACCCACGATCCCTACGATCCCGGTGTCCTCACGAACACGCCCGAGGGGCGCTGGACCGGGGCCGACCCGGAGGCCTCGCTGGTCCTGCGACAGGGCCCCTTGCACGTCTTCAAGATCAACGGCCCGCTCGACCTGGCGAGCTGCCAGGGTCAGCGCCCGCTGACGCACCACCAGCTCCACGGCGTCCCGGACCCAACCAACCCCCAGTAGGCACAAGCCCCTCCGCCAATGCTCGCAATCCTCGCCAGCGCCGTAGCGATCGTCATCGCCTCCTTCGTGGCAGGGCGGGCGTTCCTGTTCGCGCTCGGGCGCACCCGGCCCACCTGGCTGTCCGGCGCCGTGGGCTTCGCCGTCCTGGTCGTCGTCTGCCCGCTCCTGATCCACCTCCCCGGCCGCGCCACAACCGCGACGATCCTGACCATCCTCGCCCTGCTCATCTCCCTGGCGGCGATGCGAAGCCGCTTCTTCGCCCAAAAAACGAACATCAGCGAGGAAATCAGCGAGGAGCCGGATGCCGGAGCGCCCGGCGCCCAAGGGGCGGGAGTGTCGGGGGTGGCGCCCGACGGTCATCCGCAGCATGGACGCGAGGACGGTGCGATGCATGGAAGCGAGAGCGACCGGCGGGGGTCACCCCCGGCGATCCAGCCCGTCCCCCCGACCGGCTCCCAGGCGCCAAGCGCCGCCCACGCGACAGCCCTGGCAACTGTCCTGATCACCCTCCTCCTCGCCTGCCTCCCCTTCCTCCTCAACAACAGCACCGGCGTCCTCGGCGAGGGCATCTACACCAACGACCAGGCGGCGCAGCTCTACTGGACCGACTGGCTTCAGAACGGCGACGGTCCGGAGCCGTCCGCGGTCCGCTTCGGCTACCCCACAGGGCCGCAGTCGCTGACCGCGGTCGCGGCCGAAGCCACGGGCGCATCGCTTGAGCACGCCTTCGACGGCCTCCTGGTGGCGATCGCGATCCTCGGGGCGCTGGCGGCGCTCTCCGTGCTCGGTGAGCTGGAGCCGCGCCGTCGCGTTGCGGCGGCGGTCGTCACGGGGCTCCCCTACCTGGGGGCCTCGTTCCTTGCGCAGAGCGCCTTCAAGGAGACGGCGATGGGGCTCCTGGTGCTAGCTCTGGCGATCGTCCTTGTCGAGATCGCCCGCGGCGACGTGCCGAGGCGCGCCGGGATCGGTGCGCTCCAGGCCCTGGCGGCCGCCAGCGTCTTCACGTACAGCCGTCCCGGGCTCATCTGGTTCGCGGCGGCGATCCCGCTGTGGATCGTCTTCGAGCTGTTACGCGGCAGCGGCCGCGTCCGCGCCGACCTCGCCGCGGGCGCCGATGCCATCAGGAGCCACCGCCGCCTGCTCCTCCTTGGCCTCGCCGCCGTGGTCGTGGTCGCCGTCCTCGGCGCCGGCCCGGTGCGGCACTTCTTCAGCAAGATCTCCAGCGTCCAGAGCTCTCCTGGCCGGCTCGGCTCGCCGATCTCGCCGGGCGAGGTGTTCGGCG
>JAWVFM010000278.1:0-7903 GCA_033856015.1 Solirubrobacterales bacterium | reverse complement strand
GCCATTGCGCCGACGGTCTCCTCGATCTCGACGTTCGGGTCCACGCGATGCTGGTAGTAGAGGTCGACGTGGTCGGTGCCGAGGCGCTGGAGCGAGCCCTCGATCGACGCGCGGACCCCCTTCGCCGAGCCGTCGAGCGGCCCGACCGTGCTCATGTCGCCCGCGGTCGCCTCGTCGGTCCGGCGCGCGAACTTGGTGGCGATCACGTACTCGTCGCGGTGGCCCTTGATCGCCCTTCCGAGGAGCTCCTCGTTCGTCAACGGCCCGTAGATCTGGGCGGTGTCCAGGAAGTTGATGCCGATCTCCAGCGCCCGCTGGATGGTCGCGGTCGACTCCGCCTCGTCGGTCGAGCCGTAGAAGGCCGACATCCCCAAGCAGCCGAGGCCGATCGCGGAGACCTCGAGGTCGGCGAGCTTGCGTGTCTTCATGCGGTCCTGCCTTTCGTCGGCGCTGATCGGGTCCGTTTCAAGATACGCCCCGGCCCTTGCGGGCCACTGCCCATGCTGCAGCCGCCACCCGCGCCCCTGCTACCGTTCCGCCCACGACGCGGGGTGGAGCAGTCAGGTAGCTCGCCGGGCTCATAACCCGGAGGTCGTGGGTTCAAATCCCACCCCCGCTACCTCTCTAACGGTGACCGGAAGGCCCTCTGCCAGGAGGGCCTTCTTGTCGTCAAAGGCCTCCGCCGTTGCCTCCGACACCGTCGCCGTGACCTCGATCCGTCGCTCGACCTTGTCGTAGGCGATTCGAAGCTCGAATGCTTCGAACACCTGGCGCTTGACCTTGCGCGGCGCCTTGCGCAGCTGCTTGATCAGATCGGGGATCCGCTCGAGGCGCTCGGCGAGGTCCTGATCCTCGGCCTCGGCTTCGCCGGACCGATCTCCGCCAATGCTGCTTCTGCGGCCTCGCGATCGAGTTTGAGCTCCGCGATCCTCGCGGTGACGACCTCGGTCTCGATTCTGGCGGGCGTAACGGGTGCGGCCCTTGGCCTCGAATAACTCTTGGGAGCGGTCGAAGGTCTCCTGGGAGACGAGCACGCCTAGGCTGGAGGGATCAGCTACGGAAGCTTTGGGAGCAGCGCGTGGCCGTCCACTACTGCCGCTGCGATGTCGACAACCTTGCGGTTAGCGGCCTGGGAGTTTTCCCGCATCTTCGCGAACGCCTCCGTGGCGGTGACGCCGTGTCGCTCCATGAGGATGCCCTTGGCGCACTCGATCAGGGCGCGGCGGCCAAATGCCCCTTCGAGGTCGTGATATTCCGCGAACCGCCGTAGGACGATGTCGATCGCGCTTTGCCAGTCCTCGACTTCGGCGTCGCTGATGTGTGCGAAGACGCCTCGCTTCGACGCCTCGCGGACGAAGTCCGAATCCGGTGAGTGAAGGAGCGCAATAACGGGACACGCCGACTCCATGACGATCTTGTCGATCAGGCCGAGGGCGTGTTCGGGATCGTCCCCGAGACCGACAAGGGCGACGTCAGGACGCTCTCGCCGGGTCACCTCCCCGACGCCAGCAATTTCGACCTCTCGTGCGATCACCTCGTGCCCGAGCGCGACAACAGCCGTGGCGACCAGCGCCAGACGATCCTTGCGTTCATTCGCGATTAAGACCCGAAGATGTTTGTTGTCGCGGTCGCTCACGGCAAAAGCGGTCCGGTCTCCCTGTGGACACCTTACCCGCTGGGCAGGCGTTTAAGTCAACGCTTAGCCGAGCCGATAGGAGAGTGAGGTCGCGCTCCTCAGACCCTGGCGCGCGACAACCCTTCCGGCTGCATTCCCTGGCTGGTCCGACGTTTCGTGACCACCATGCCAGGAAGCCGATTTACAGATCACGACCACTTGCCGGTGACGGCATGATGGTCAGCGACAAGCTCTCAGAGGTTCTGGACGAGTTCGCTCAGACGATGGTGACCGACTTCCCAATTCAAGGGATTCTCGATCATCTCGTCAGGCGTATCGTTGAGATCCTGCCGGTGTCAGCCGCTGGGGTGACGTTGATCTCACCTACAGTCCAGCCACGCTACGTCGCAGCATCGAACGGCGAGGCCCTGCGCTTCGAGAAGCTGCAGACGAAATTGGGCGAAGGTCCATGCGTGGCCGCTTACGAGAGCGGCAAAGCCGTTGCGATTGCGGACCTCCGGACCGAGACCCGATTTCCAAAGTTCACCGCGCAGGCTCTTCGGGACGGCATGGCGGCGGTGTTTACGTTTCCCCTACGCCAAGGCGGTTCAAAGGCTCTCGGAGCGTTGGACCTTTATCGGGATGAGCCAGGCACCCTTTCGTCGGACTCGATGCACGCGGCCCAGACGCTCGCCAATGTCGCCGCCGCGTACCTGCTCAACGCCCAAGCGCGCTCCGAGCTCCAGGCATCGTCAGACAGAGCGCGGAAAGCGGCGCTTCACGACGCTCTGACAGGGCTACCGAACCGGATACTTCTCCTCGAGCGCGTCGACCACACATCGGTTCTGGAAAGGCGCTCGCAGCAGACGTCGGCCCTTGTGTTCATCGACTTGGACCGCTTTAAGGAGGTCAATGACACGCACGGCCATCAGGCTGGGGACGAGTTGCTGGTCGCGATCGCCGAGCGTTTACCGCACGTGTTGCGCCCAGGGGACACGCTGGCCCGACTCTCGGGGGACGAGTTCGCCGTTCTCTGCGAGGGCCTCGCTGATGCCTCCGAAGCCGAGCCGATCATCGCGCGCCTCCACGCAGCGTTTCGCGAACCCTTCAAACTCGGGAAGATCGAGCTAGAAATCTCGGCCAGCATCGGCGTTGCGTTCACCGATGGCCACGACCAACAGCCCGAGGACGTTCTTCGCGACGCTGACCTGGAGATGTACAAGGACAAGCGAGACCGCTGCGAGCAGCAACCGGGCTTCGACTTGCGCGAACTACATCGCGCCGACGGCCCGGTCGAGCTCGAGCAGGATCTACGCGACGCGATGGACCGCAAGGCGGAGCTCTATCTCGAATATCAACCGATCGTGGCTGCAGCCGACGGGCGGATCACCGGCATCGAGGCTCTGCTGCGCTGGAAGCACCCCAGCCACGGACTGATTCCGCCGACAGTGCTAATCCCACTCGCGGAGCGGTCCGGCCTCATCGTCGAGATAGGACGATGGGTGCTCGAGCAGGCGCGAGCAGATCAGTCTGGATGGCCCGCCCCAGAAGTAGGGAGCCTCCAGCTAGCCGTGAACGTCTCCGCGCATCAGCTGATGTCGGTTTGGTTTGCAGAATCGGTGGCGACCGTCCTCGCTGGCGCCAATATGACACCACGCTTACTCACGCTCGAGATGACCGAAAGCGTCTTTGTTCGGGACCCCGAGCGCGCACTGACCGTTCTCAATGACATCAAGGACATGGGAGTCAAGCTCGCGCTAGACGATTTCGGGACCGGGTATTCCTCATTGAGCTACCTAAAGCGCTACCCAGTCGACTGTCTCAAGATCGACCAAGAATTCATCTCCGACCTTGGCAGTGGTGCCGCCGACTCCACAATCGTCGAAGCGGTGGTTGGCCTCGCACATGGTCTGGCGATGAGTGTCGTCGGCGAAGGCGTCGAAACCGCTAAGCAGCATGCTCGCTTGACGGAACTCGGATGCGACAGCTGCCAGGGGTACTACTTCGCACGCCCGATGTCCACCGCGAACCTCAACGCCGTGCTCGAGCCATGCGGTAGAGACGGCCCGCGCTTCCCAGTCGAGCGGCCTGGAGCACCCGGCGCCTTCTCCTGACCCACCTCGACAACGGGCGCAGCGAATCCGCTATCTGACGGCGCCCGCCGAGACCGTAAGGGAGAGGCTAGTGACCTCACTCCCAAGGAGGCCCTCGAAGCTGCTGATCTACCGCAGTAGCGCGGTCCAGCCATAGCCGTGAGTGCTTATGTGCTCCGGCTGGTAGGTCGGCTCCCACTCCCAGACATCGAGTCGATCGCACTCTCGCCAGAACGCCAGCCATTGGCGCTCGCTCGGGCGGAACCGAAGCTCGCCCCGCGGCGGTGACAATCGACGGACTCTGACGAGTTGCTCTGGGAGATCGTCGACTTCGACGAGGGAGCGGAACGCCGAACTTGACCCAGTCGACAATCTCCTTTTGCCGACGGGGGTAGCACCCGACGACATCAGGTGCGGAGATGGCGACGACCTCGTCTACGCCGACAAGGTGTGGACAAGGTCAGGGACTGCGAGAAGGGACGACCTGCAGGTCAGGCCGCCTCTGGCCGTGGAGGCGGGCCCGCGTCCTAGCCGATCTCGGCGCGGAGCGCGGCGTGCGCGTCTGCGAACGCAGCGTCGATTTTTCCAAGCAGCTCCGTGGCGCCCTCGAGCGAGCCGCCGTTGGCGCGGTTCTCGAGCTCGCTGCACAGCTCGGCCATACGGGTCGCCGCGAGGCTCGCGCAGCCGCCCTTCAGCTTGTGGGCGCTATCCCTGACGGACTGCGCGTCACCGGCATCAATGGCGCCTCGCATGACAGCCAGAAGCTCGAGCGTCTGGGTGCCGAACAGCTCCACCAGCCGCTTGAGGATCCCTGTCGGGCCGAACTCGGAACGCAGGCGGTCGAGACCGGCCGGGTCCAGCGGGCCTTCGGTCGCGGGCGCGTCATCCAGCCTCACGTCCGCCACCGGCGCATCCCCGTTCGAGCCGTTTGGCATCCTTGGCGCCCAGCGCCTCAGCGCCCGATCGAGGTCGGTCGGCTTGAGCGGCTTGGCAAGATAGTCGTCCATCCCGCTCGCCAGGCACTTCTCCCGGTCGCCGCGAAGCGCATTGGCGGTCATCGCTATGACCGGGGTACGGCGGCCGTCTCGTTCGCTGCGGCGAAGCTCGCCTGTGGCGTCGTAGCCGTTCAACTCGGGCATTTGGCAGTCCATCAGCACGGCGGCGTAGGAGGCGCGATTGAGTGCCTCCAGCGCGCGTCGGCCGTTCTCGACCACCTCCACGCGGTAGCCGCGGCGCTCGAGCATGCGCAGGGCGAGGATCTGGTTGACCTCGTTGTCCTCGGCCACCAGGACCAACGGGGACGATCCTGCGCCGGGGGCGGCAACCGGTACCTGCTCGCGGCGGGTCTGAATCCCGAGCGCCTCGGCCAGCGCGTTGCGAAGCCGGTTACGACGGACGGGCTTCGTCATGAAGACGTCGATGCCGGCCTCCCGCACCTCGCGCCGCTCGGCGAAGCTGCTCGTCAGCATCACCAGCGCCGGCGTTGGGAAGCTCTCGTCGTGGTACATCTCCTCGGCCAGCTCGATGCCGTCCATGTCCGCCATGTGCATGTCGAGCGCGGCACATTGAAACGCCTCGCCCCGGGCGACGGCTTCACGCAGGACGGTCAGCGCCTCGTCACCGCCGGATACGGTCGTGACCTGCATCTCCCAGCGGCGTGCGAACTGATCGATCAGGCGGCGGTTGGTCTCGTTGTCGTCGACGGCGAGCAGCCGGGTGCCCGCGAGGGTCGCGGAGCCGTCCTCGTCTGCAGAGGGTGCGTCAACTCGCTCCAGCGGCAACGTGAACCAGAAGCAGCTTCCCCCTCCGGGAGCCCTCTTGGCGCCTACCTCGCCCTCCATCATGTCGACGAGCTGCTTCACGATCGCAAGGCCAAGGCCGCTGCCGCCGAACCGCCGCGTAGTCGAGTCATCCGCCTGGGTAAACGGCTCGAACAGCTGCGCGATCCGGGTTTCTTCGATACCGATGCCGGTGTCCGCGACCTCGAACCGGACCCGGGTAGTGTCATCGCCTGAGGGAACGGTCCCCAGGGTCAGTCGTACCTCTCCCGCGCTCGTGTACTTGACCGCGTTCGTGAGCAGGTTCGTCACCACCTGGCGCACGCGGACGGCGTCGCCCCGAACGACGTCGGGGAGCTCGGGGTCGATATGCATCGTCAGCTCGAGACCCTTCTCCTGCGCTTTGTCGGCGATCAGGTCGCACGCGTCCTCCAGCGCCTCGACCAGGTCGAAGTCGACGTACTCGAGTCGCAGCGCGCCCGCCTCGATCTTGGAAAAGTCGAGGAGGTCGTCGACCACGGTCACCAGCGTCTCGCCCGCGCCCTTGAGCAAGCGTGCGTTCTCGGCCTGCTCCGCGTCGAGCGGGCTGTCGAGCAGCAGTTCCGACATGCCGATCACGCCGTTCAGCGGTGTGCGGATCTCGTGGCTCATGTTCGCCAGGAACGCTGACTTCAACCGCGATGCCTCAAGCGCCTCGTCGCGCGCGGCGGCGACCTCGACCTCGGTCTGCCGAAGGGCCTGCTCAATCTCGATCCGAGCGGTGACATCGCGCGCCGACGCATAGATCAGTCCCTCCTCCAGCACGGCGGTGACGGTCCATTCGAGCCAGCGCAAGCCACCGTCCTTCGTGGCGTAGCGGTTGAGAAACTCGGCGGTCTGCCCGCCCTGGCTGACCTTGGCGATCTGATCAGCCGTGTGCTCCACGTCGTCCGGGTGCACGAAAGCGATCAAAGGCTTCGAGCTCAGCTCGTCCTTGTCCCATCCGAGCGTCTCCTCCCACGACCCGTTCAGCGCCCGGAAGATGCCGTCGAAGCCTGCGCTGCAGAGCATGTCGCCGGAGAGCTCGAAGAAGCGCCCGGCCTCGGCCACCCGCCGGAGCGCCTCCTCGGCGCGCTTGCGGTCGCCGATGTCACGAGCGATTCGGGCAATCGCGATCACTCGACCCTGGGGATCGTGGATCGGCGAATCGATCACCGAGACGTCGACTAGGCTGCCGTCCTTGTGCAGATCCTGACCCTCCGTCCACTCCGCCGCCGACCCGGCCGCAACGCTTGCAAGTATTGCCTCGCGCTCGGGCGCATCGCGCGCCAGCAGCGCCGGAGCGTGCTCACCAACGGCCTCGTCGGCCGTGTAGCCGTAGAGATCCTCTGCGCTTTCGTTCCAGGCTTCGATTACGCCGGCGGTCGTCAGCCTCATGATCGCGTCGCCTGACGACTCGACGATCGCCGCAAGGCGCGCGCGTTCCGCTTCCGCGCTTGCCCACCCGGCGCCCGCGACCGCGGAGCGCGATTGCCGGCTCATGCCCAGACCGCTACAACTTGTCGGATCGTCTCTTCGAGCTCTTCGGCGGATCCACCCTTGAGCAGGAAGCCGTTCGCGCCGGCACGCATCATGTCAAGCGAAGCTTCGGGACTGTCGGACGAACTCAAGCCGACAATACGCGTGCCGGGCCTGTCGCTGAGGATCCGGCGCGCCGCCTCCGGCCCCCCGCCGTTCGGCATCACCCAGTCGAGCACGACCACATGCGGGCGGGTTACGTTCGTGAGGCTGACGATCTCCTCGACACCTCCGGCTCCGCCCACGAACGTGAGCGAGTCCACATTCTCGATCATCGTCTTGATCGCCAGAAGGGCGAGTGGGTCGTCGTCGGACACTGCGACCCGCACGGGCTCGCCGGGCTGGAGGCCGTTCATGTAGAGATCGATTCCACACCCCCTGTATCGACAGGCCCGAGCCAAGCATGAATCCGCCTATCGGGGGATGGTCACGGGCGTGAACAAGCCCGATACAGGTCACGTGGGTGAAATCGCAAGACCTCAGCGTGCGATGTCTCTAGCCGCAAGGGACGACGTCACGGCGAATGGATACAACTCCGATGGCGCTGTCGCGGACATGAGAATCCTGATCGTCGACGACCAGGAGATGGACCTCCATTTGTTGAGAGGGGCGCTGCATAGGGCGGGATTTACCGATGTGGCCACGGTCACGGAGCCGCTTCGTGTGCCCGCGCTGTTCGCCGAGTGCCTCCCCGATCTCTTGATCCTCGATCTCCACATGCCGGGAATCGGTGGGTTCGCGCTAATGGAGAAGCTCGCGCCCCTTACCGGCCACGGAACGTGCCTCCCCATCCTGGTGATCACGGCCGACGCCGAACACCAAACCAGGCGCCGAGCGCTCTCGCTTGGTGCGCGCGACTT
>JAWVFM010000277.1:0-3151 GCA_033856015.1 Solirubrobacterales bacterium | reverse complement strand
TACGGGACCCACCCCGGCGGCTCGAAGATGCACCCGATCACGTTCCTTCAGAGCCTCTTCTGCGTCCAACACGTGAAGCCGTGCGCCCCGAAGCCGCACATGGACGCCCTTGCCCACCACCCCATCGATCGCAAGCACCCGCCCACGCACAGCGCGCCGAATCCGCTCGACGTGGTTGCCCCGGACCTCGGCCGCGTCAAGAAGGTGACCAAGGCCGCCGCTGCGGCCCACCACTACGTGGGGCCGAACCCGCTACCTCTCTGGGTGACCGAGTTCTGGTGGGAGACGAAGCCGCCCGACCCAAACCTCGGCGTTCCGCCACAGAAGCAGGCCGAGTACATCGAGCAGGCTCTCTACCTCTTCTGGCTCCAGCATGTGCCCGTCGCGATCAACCTCCAGATGCGCGACTCGAAGACGGTGGTCGGCGATTCGCTGGCCACCTACCAGACCGGCGTCTACTACTACGACGACACCAAGAAGCCGTCGTACGAGGCCTTCAGGTTCCCGTTCGTGATCGACCTCTCCAAGCACGGCAAGGGGCTCGCCTGGGGGCGGGCGCCGAACTCCGGCAAGGTCGCCATCGAGCGCAAGTCGAAGGGGGGCTGGGCGGCCGTGGGGCACGCCTCCGGGACGGCGGGGAACGTCTTCACGGACACGATCCAGGCCAAGGCCGGGGACGTGCTGCGCGCCACAGTGGGGGGCGAGGCGAGCGTCCCATGGCACGTTCGCTGAGAGTAGGCTCGCTGCACGAGTTCTCGTGTGACGTGAGAACGGACGGGTAGGTAGGAAGGGTTACGCCGGTAGTGGATGGATGGGTGGGAAACCTGGCAGAGCCGCTCGAGGTGGGCGTCGTCGGCCTGGGGTACTGGGGCCCGAATCGACTGCGCGCGCTCAACGAGCTGGTCGGCGTGCATGCCGGCGCGATCTGCGACACGAGCGCCGAGCGCCTCGAGCTGGCCGGGCGACGGCATCCAGGCGCGCGACGCTACGAGGACTTCGACGCGATCCTGGAGGACCCCGGCCTCGACGCGGTGATCATCGCCACGCCGGCCGACTCCCACTTCGAGCTGGCGTCGAAAGCCCTGCGTGCCGGAAAGCACACCTTCGTCGAGAAGCCGCTCTGCGCCTCGAGCGGTGAGGCGGTCGAGCTTGCGGCGCTGGCCGAGGAGGTCGGCCTCACGCTCATGTGCGGGCACACGTTCGTCTACAGCCCTCCGGTGCGGGCGGTCAAGGCGCTGATCGACTCCGGCGAGCTCGGCGAGCTCTACTTCATCTCCTCCAGCCGTGTGAACCTGGGCCCCTACCGCAGCGACGTCAGCGTCGTCTGGGACCTCGCCCCGCACGACCTCTCGATCCTCCTCTACTGGCTTGATCGCTCGCCGGCCTCGGTGAGCGCAGTCGGCCGCGATGTGATCTCGCCGGGAACGGAGGACGTGGCGTTCGTGGACCTGGTCTACGACGACGGCCTGCTCGCGCACCTCGAGCTCAGCTGGCTCGCTCCCAGCAAGCTCCGGCGGACCGTCGTCGTCGGCAGCGAGAAGATGGTGGTGTACGAGGACGGCTCCCATGAGCCGGTCCGGATCTTCGACAGCGGCATCGACTACCAGGATCCGAAGACGTTCGGTGAGTATCAGCTGTCCTATCGAAGCGGCGACATCCTCTCACCGCGGGTCGAGACGACCGAGCCGATCGTGGCGGAGCTCGACGACTTCTTCGACGCGGTTCGGACCGGCGCGGCCCCGGAGAGCCGGGCGGGGCTGGCGATCGAGGTGATCCGTCTCGTCGAGGCCACGCAGGAGTCGATTCAGGCGGGCGGAGACCGGGTGGCGATCGAGACCGCGCCGGGCGCGCGACGCGGTTAGCGACATGGATCTGGAACCGCGGGCCGTCGCCTCCGCCGCCGCACTCGACACCTCTACTCCCTCAATCGTGTCGACGGGATGGGGGACCCGCGACTACCTCCTCCGGCGCGCCCTCGCCGCCGCGGACGTCCTGGCGCTGCTGGTCGCGCTCGCGGTTGCGGGCGCCATCTTCACCGGCGGACAGCCGCGCTTCGAGCTGCTTCCGGTGGCGCTTCCGCTGCTGCCGGTCTGGATCGGGCTCTTCAAGCTCTACGGCCTTTACGACCGCGACGTCAAGCGAATCAGCCACTCGAGCCTCGACGACGTGCCGTGGCTCTTTCACGCGCTCCTGCTCGGAACGCTGGGGCTCTGGGCCTACCTCAGGCTGACCGGCTTTCAGCGGCTGACGCTCGCCGAGGCCACGATCTTCGGCGCGACGGCCCTCGTGGGCGTTTGCCTCACGCGGACGACGGCGCGGCGGGCGGTCGGCCGAAGGGTCGGCAAGGAGAGGGTGGTCCTGGTGGGCTGGGACGCCTCGAGCGAGTTGGTCGCGGGCCGGATCGCGAGCGACCCGGACTCTGACCTCGAGCTGATCGGCGTGGTCGCTCCCGGCGACCTGGAGGGCGCCGACGCGAGCTCTCCGCCTCGCCTGGGGACGCCCTCTGGCTTGGCCGACGTGCTCAGCCGCACGAAGCCGGATCGGGTGCTGCTCTCCCGATCCGACCTGAGCGAAGCCGAGATGCTCGACCTGCTCCACACCTGCCGGATGTCGTCCACGAAGATCAGCGTGCTGCCGGGGGCGATCGAGGCACTTGGCCCGGCGGTTGAGCTCGACGAGGTCAGCGGCGTCGTCCTGCTCGGCCTCACGCCGCTCGTCCTCGGGCGAACCTCGCGGTGGCTCAAGCGCTCGCTCGACGTCTCGGTCTCCGCGCTCGGGTTGCTCGTCACAGCGCCGCTGCTGCTCGCGATCGCCGTCGCGGTGCGGGTGGACTGCGGTTCCCCGGTCCTCTTCCGTCAGCGGCGCGTCGGCAAGGGGGACCGGCCGTTCGAGCTCGTCAAGTTCCGGACGATGGTGGCCGGGGCCGAGGGCCGCCGTGCCGAGCTGATGGCGCGCAGCCGCGATCCGAACTGGCTCGACCTCGCCCACGACCCGCGCGTGACGCGCCTTGGGCGATTCCTCAGGCGCACGAGCCTCGACGAGCTGCCCCAGCTCTGGAACGTCCTCCGGGGCCAGATGAGCCTGGTGGGCCCGCGCCCGCTGCCTGAGTCGGAGGATTGCCTGGTGCGTGGCTGGGCCCGGGGCCGGCTCG
>JAWVFM010000276.1:0-2515 GCA_033856015.1 Solirubrobacterales bacterium | reverse complement strand
CGGAGATGCTGCCGCTCTCCTACCTCGAGCACCTGGTGGCGAAGCTCCGCGACGCGGGGCTCGTGACCTCTGTCCGCGGGGCGCACGGTGGCTACCGCCTCGCGCTCCCCGCGGCCGAGATCGACATGCTCGCGGTGGTGCAGGCGCTCGAGGGGCCGATCGCTCCGATGGAGTGCTTCCACACCGACCGCGAGGGACGCGTCCTCTGCTCGCACGAGACCGACGAGCGCGCCTGTGCGACGAAGCTTCTGTGGACGCGTGTGCAGGGCGGCGTCACCGGCGCCCTCGCCGGGACGACGCTCGCCGAGCTGGTCGCCTTCACCGACCAGCAGGACGCTCCGCTCGCGGCCGCACCGGCCTGAGCGAACCACATCGAGAAACGGAGACCAATGCCAGACCTGGAGATCACGAACCTGCACGTCAGCGCCGAGGACAAGGAGATCCTGAAGGGCCTCGACCTGAGCGTGCCCGCGGGCGAGATCCACGCGCTGATGGGTCCCAACGGCTCCGGGAAGTCCACGCTCGCCAACGCGATCATGGGCCACCCGGCGTTCGATGTCACCGAGGGCCGCATCGAGTTCGACGGTGAGGACATCACCAAGGCAGCGCCTGAGGACCGCTCCCTCGCGGGCCTCTTCATGGCCTTCCAGTACCCGGTCGCGGTCCCGGGGGTCACCGTCGCCAAGTACCTGCGCACGGCGCTCAACGCGCACCGCGAGGCCGCCGGCGAGCCGGAGGTGAAGCTGAAGGACTTCCGCAAGCAGGTCGAGGAGGCGATGGAGCTCGCGGTGATCCCGAAGGAGTTCTCGAGCCGGTACCTGAACGACGGCTTCTCGGGCGGCGAGAAGAAGCGCATGGAGATCCTCCAGCTCGCGCTGCTGCGCCCCAAGCTCGCGGTCCTGGACGAGACCGACTCCGGGCTCGACATCGACGCGCTGCGGGTCGTCGCCGACGGCGTCAACCGCTTTGCAGGGCCTGACATGGGCGTCCTGATCATCACCCACTACCAGCGGATCCTCCACTACGTGAAGCCTGACTTCGTGCACGTCATGTACGAGGGGCGGATCGTCAAGCAGGGCGGTGCCGACCTCGTCACCACCCTGGAGGAGAAGGGCTACGGGTGGATCGGGGAGGAAGTGGAAGCGGCGGCGTGACCGTCGCGACGTATCCGCTCGACCGCGTCCGCGGGGCGTTCCCCGCGCTCGAGCGCGAGGTCAACGGCGTCCCGGTCGCCTACCTCGACTCCGGAGCGAGCGCTCAGCGAGTGCTCGCCTCCATCCAGGCGGTGGACCGCTACGAGCGCCGCCACCACGCGAACGTCCACCGCGGCTCGCACACGCTCTCGGCAGAGGCGACCGCGGCCTACGAGGGGGCCAGGGCAACCGTGGCCGACCACATCGGCGCCGCCGATCGCCGCGAGGTGGTTTTCGTCCGCAACGCCACCGAGGCCATCAACCTCGTCGCCCGTGCCTGGGGTGACGCGAACGTCGGCGCGGGCGATCGCGTCGTCCTCACCGAGATGGAGCACCACTCCAACATCGTGCCCTGGCAGCAGCTCGCCGAGCGCTCCGGCGCGGAGATCGACTGGGTTCCGGTGGGCGAGGAGGGGCAGCTCGACATGGACGCGCTGGTCGCGGCCCTGGACCGCGGCCCGAAGCTCGTCGCGGTGGCCCACGTCTCGAACGTGCTGGGCACGCTCAACCCGATCGCGGAGATCGCGCGGCTGGCCCACGACGCCGGAGCGCTCGTCCTCGTCGACGGCGCCCAGGCGGCGCCGAAGCTCGCCCTCGACATGGGCGAGCTGGGCGTCGACTTCTACGCCGTCACCGGGCACAAGCTCTACGGGCCGACCGGCATCGGCGTCCTCTGGGCGCGCCTCGACCTGCTGCAGGCGATGCCGCCGTTCATGGGCGGCGGCTCGATGATCCGCAAGGTGACGACGGAGGGGACCACCTACGCCGACCCCCCGGCGCGCTTCGAGGCCGGGACCCCCGCGATCGCGCAGGCGATCGGCCTGGCGGCGGCGCTCCGATGGCTCGACGCCCTCGGCATGGAGGCCGTCACAGAGCACGAGGCCGAGATCGCCGACTACGCGCTCGAGCGCCTGGGCGGGGTTCCGGGCCTGCGCGTGTTCGGCCCCCCGCGCGGGGACGGCCGCCTCGGGCCGGTCTCGTTCGAGCTCGAGGGCGTGCACGCCCACGACGTCTCCGAGATCCTCGACCGCCACGGCGTGGCCGTCCGCGCCGGCCACCACTGCGCCCAGCCGCTGATGGACCGCCTCGGCGTCCCCGCCACCGCGCGCGCAAGCTTCGGCGTCTACACGACGGCCGAGGAGATCGACCGCCTCGTCGAAGGCCTCGGCGACGCGCGGCGCGTCTTCGAGCTCAGCTGAGCGCCTAGTCGACGACCACGATCCGCGAGCGGGTCGGCGCGCACCTGATCCCCAGCGCGGCGCTGCCGCCGACCTTGGCCTTGGCGTAGTACTCGCCGGAGGGGAAGTTCGGGTGGTCGACGA
>JAWVFM010000275.1:0-11401 GCA_033856015.1 Solirubrobacterales bacterium | reverse complement strand
CAGCTCCTGAGCGATCAGCTCGAGGCCCGGCGCGTCGGGCATCAGGCCGATCCCCCGCGCGAGCCGTACGAGCGCCCAGCCTCCTGGCTCGCGGTCAGCTCGTGGGCGGCCGCATAGGCGTCGATCTCCTCCTGGGTCGCCTCCCCGGTCGCCTCACGGGCCCACTCCTCGGTGCCGGAGGCGTTGTAGCGAGCGCGCCAGCCGGGCTCCGGATTGCCCATGATCATCCGCTGGAGCTTGTTGAAGCCGTAGACCAGCGCCTCGGGTCGCGGCGGGCATCCGGGCCCGTGGATGTCGACCGGCATGAACTTGTCGGCGCCCTGGACGACGGCGTAGTTGGCGAACATCCCGCCGGAGGAGGAGCAGGCGCCCATCGCGATCGCCCACTTCGGCTCCAGCATCTGGTCGTAGATGCGGCGGACGACCGGCGCCATCTTGATCGAGACCCGGCCCGAGAGGATCAGGAGGTCCGCCTGACGGGGTGAGGCGCGCAGGTTCTCGGCCCCGAAGCGCGCGACGTCGTAGCGCGGGCTGACGATCGACATCATCTCGATGGCGCAGCAGGCAAGCCCGAAGGTCGCCGGCCACATCGAGTTGGTCCGCCCCCAGGCGAGAAGCTTCTCGAGGTTCGTCGCCAGCACGGACTCCTCGACGTGGGCATCGAGGTCCGGCCCCTCGAGGTCCCCGCGCAGGAGGTCGCGGGCGCGAAGCTGCCGGATCCTGAGCTCGTCAGGGGAGCGCGGCTGGTCGAGCGGCGAGAGGGCGCGAATGCGCTCGCGCTTTACTTCCAATCGAGGGCTCCCCTCCGCCAGACATAGGCCAGGCCGGCGAGGAGGAGGCCCACGAAAACGCCCACCTCCGCCAGGACGAAGACGGAGTGCGCGCCCTTCAGGATGACCCCGACCGGGTAGAGGAAGACCACCTCGATGTCGAAGAGGATGAACAGCATCGCGACCATGTAGAAGCTGACGCCGAAGCGGAAGGTCCTCGAGACCTCGCTCGGCAGGCCGCACTCGTACGGCTCGCTCTTGACCTTGCTCGGCCGCTTCGGGCCGATCAGCGAGTTGACCATCACCAGCAGCCCGCCCAGGCCGAGCCCGAGGCCGGCGAAAACGATTACTGGCAGGTAGGCGCGAAGCAAGTCTCTCGGTGGGATGGAAGACGTACGGGGGCCGCCGGGCGCCCTCTCCGACGCGCGCGGCCGACTCTTTATACACCCACTTTGTATCGACCTGCTACATAGTGATTTTCCGCATCAGAATGGGAAAAACCCGATCAATTCGATCGGTCTTCTCCAAGCGCCGCCGCAGCCTCCTCATACCCGTCGGAAATCCACGGCGGGGCCCCGGATGCGATTCTCCCGCCGGTGCTCGACGTCCACATAGCCACCGGGTTCCTGCTCCTGGCGACGAACGCCCTCGCCGGGGTGTGGGGCGGCGTGGCGTGGGTGCGAAAGCTCCCGACCGTGGGCTTCTGGTACGCGCTCCGAGTCGCCCAGGTGGTCGTCGTCATCCAGGTGGCTCTCGGCTCGATCCTGCTGCTGAGCGGTCGCAACGCGCCGAGCGGCCTTCACTACCTCTACGGAGTGCTCCCGCTCATGGTCTCGCTCGCCGCCGAGGCGCTCCGCTCCGGCGTGTCAGAACGCGAGCTCGAGGGCCTCGACTTCGACTCGCTCCCGCGCGAGCGCCGGCGTGCCATCGCGCTGGCGATCGTCCGCCGCGAGACCGGGATCATGGCCGTCTCGGCGCTCGTCGTCCTGGGCCTCGCCCTCCGGGCGATCGGGACCAGCGGGTACTGACCCCCGGACCGCGGAGAGGGCGGCGAACAAGAGCAGTCCAGCGGTCCCGGCGACAACTGTGCAGTTACTGGGCCTATAGACCGTGTAACTGCACAGAAGTCCAGCAAACGCCGGACCATGCTTCTTGGCTGCAACCCGCCACGTTTCGCACCTTCGCGCCGTCCGAGCGGAACGCCACCAGCCACTACCCCAGTGGGCGGTAGACGCCGCCGTGGAAGACGAGCGCCTCCGCGTCGGTTTGCTCGCTGGCGCTGACCGCGCCCACCAGGATCACGTGGTCGCCGCCGTCGAGCTCCTCGCGCAGCTCGCAGGCCATCGCGAGGACGGCGCCCTCGATTGCCGGGACGCCGTCGAGCTCGTGCCACAGCACCCCGTCCCACTTCACCGGATGGGGGTCCTTGGTGGCGAAGCGCGCCGCAAGCTCGCCCTGGTCGGAGGCGAGAACGTTCACTCCGAAGCGCGCGGCGTCCTGGAGACCCACGAGCGTCCGGGAGGCGCGAGCGAGGGCGACGAGCATGAGCGGCGGGTCGACCGAGAGCGAGACGACGGCGTTGGCGGTCGCGCCCAGGGGGCCGTCGCTTCCCGGCGCGGTGACGACGGTCACCGCCGTTGGGACCTTCCCCATGGCGCGTCGAAAGCTTGTGGGATCCGCCGGAGGCATCGTTGACGAGGCGGAAAGTATGATGCCGCCCGCGTGCGCCCCTTCCTGACGCTCACAGTCGTCCTCGCCGCAGGCCTGCTCCTGGCAGCGTGCGGCACGGAGAAGATCTCCGTCGCGAGCACCGACCCCGACTACCAGGGAGCCGAGCTCTTCTCGCAGCGCTGCGGGGGCTGCCACACCCTCTCGCCCGCCGGCACGCAGGGCTCGGACGCCCGCTCGATCCGCTCCCAGGGGCCGAACCTCGACCAGCGCGACGAGACGATGAACGACGTCCTCTTCGCGATCCGCAACGGCGGCTACTCGGGCGCGATCATGCCTCAGAACATCGTGACCGGCTCCGACGCCGAGAAGGTCGCGGCGTTCGTCTCCAAGTACGCCGGCAAGCAGTCGGTCTCCAGCGCGCGGCCGGGCCAGACCAACAGCGCGCCGTAGCGCGCGGGAGAGGCTGCCTCGCTCGATTTGAGGCGCATCCGGGAGGATCCAGCCGGCGCGCGGGCCGCCCTCGCGCGCCGCGGGGCCGCCGAGGCGCTCGACCAGGCGCTCGCGCTCGATGCCCGGCGCCGTGAGCTCCTGCCCGAGCTCGAGGAGCGCCGGGCTCGCCAGAACCGCGCCTCGGACAAGATCGCCGAGGCCAAGCGCTCAGGCGGCGACGCGGCCGCCGCGATCGACGAGATGAAGGGCGTCGCCACGGAGGCCAAGGTGCTTCAGTCCGAGCTGGCCGAGGTCGAGGCGGAGCTTCAGCGTGCCTCGGCCGAGCTTCCGAACATCCCCGAGCCCGACGCCCCCGACGGCGATACCGAGGAGGACGCCGCCGTGGTTCGCGAGGTGGGAGAGCGGACCGCGTTCGACTTCGAGGTCCGCGACCACCTCGACCTCGGGCTGGCGCACGGGTGGATCGAGATGGAGAAGGCCGCGACCGCGTCCGGCGCCCGCTTCGCCTACCTGCTCGGCGACCTGGTCATGGTCGAGCTGGCGCTCGTGCGCTTCGCCGTCGACGCGGTCAGGTCCGAGGGATTCGAGCCCGTGGTGCCGCCGGTCCTCGTCCGCGAGGGCCCGCTCTTCGGCACCGGCTTCTTCCCCGGGGAGCGCGAGCAGATCTACGAGGTCGAGCGCGACGAGCTGTTCCTGGTCGGCACCTCGGAGGTGCCGCTGGCCGCCCTCCACGCCGGCGACATCCTCGCCGCGGACGACCTGCCCCGCCGCTACGCGGGGATCTCGACGTGCTTTCGGCGCGAGGCGGGCGCGGCCGGCAAGGACACCAGGGGCATCTTCCGCGTCCACCAGTTCGAGAAGGTCGAGATGCTCTCGTTCGTGGACCCGTCGGAATCCCCGGCCGAGCACCAGCGCATCCTCGCGGTGCAGGAGCGCATCCTGGGCGACCTGGAAATCCCCTACCGAGTCGTCGACATCCCGGTCGGCGACCTCGGCGCGCCCGCCGCGCGAAAGTTCGACTGCGAGGGGTGGATCCCCAGCCAGGAGCGCTATCGCGAGCTCACGTCATGCTCGAACACCACGGACTTCCAGGCCCGCCGTCTCGATTGCCGGTTCCGCCCGGACGGCGAATCCCAGCCGCTCCACCTCCACACGCTGAACGGGACCGCCGTCGCCGTCGGGCGTACGCTGATCGCGCTGATCGAGAACGGCCAGCGCGCGGACGGCTCCATCGCGCTGCCCGACGCCCTGGTGGCCGCGGGGGCGCCGGCCTCGATCCCGGGCTGAGCGCCCGCGGCCGACGGGTTGGTCAGCTCTCCTGCGAGGGCTCCTGGTCGAGCTCCAGCGAGCACGAGTTGATGCAGTACCGAAGCCCGGTCGGGTTCGGCCCGTCCTCGAAGACGTGGCCAAGGTGGCCGCCGCAGTTCGAGCAATGGACCTCCGTGCGCTTCATGAAGAAGCTGCGGTCGGTGTCCGTCTCGACCTTCTCGTCCTCCATGGGCTCGTAGAAGCTCGGCCAGCCGGTCCCGGAGTCGAACTTGGTGTCGGAGCTGAAGAGCTCGGCGCCGCAGGCGGCGCAGCGATAGACGCCCTTCTCCTTCGAGTCCCAGTAGGCGCCGGTGAACGCCCGCTCGGTCCCGTGCTTGCGCAGCACCTCGTACTGCTCAGGGGTCAGCTCGGCGCGCCACTCCTCGTCGGTCTTCTCGACCTTTTCCATCTGGCTTTTCTCCTTCAAGTCGGTCGCCTCTTCAGTCCCCCGAGCCGAGCCACCGTTACGCCAACCCAGGTTACTTACGATCTCGCCGGTGAGCGATGCCTTCTACGAGCGCGACGGCGAGGTCTACCTCCCGAGCGAGCTGACCCGCGGCCCCTGGGACGCCGGCTCTCAGCATGCGGGCCCGCCGGCGGCCCTCATCGCCCGGGAGATCGAGAGCCTGGCGGCGGACGGTCCGCGCCGCGAGGTCGGCCGGATCACCTACGAGATCCTTCGCCCGATCCCGATTGCGCCGCTCCGGGTCGAGGCCGGAATCGTGCGGCCGGGCCGCTCGGTGGAGATGGTCGAGGCGACCCTCGCGGACGAGCGCGGCGTCGTGGTCCGCGCCGGCGCGTGGCGGCTGCGGATCGCTGCGACGGACGTGCCGGCCGAGCTCGGGAGCACCGGTGGGCCGCTCTCCTCGCCGTCACCTTGGCTTCTCGCCCCGGGCGCCGGCCCGCCGGGCCCCGACGCAGGCCACGAGGTGGACTTCTTCCCGACCGGGGAGAGGGTCGGCTACCACACCGCGATGGACTACCGGTTCGTGCGCGGCGCGTTCAACGAGCCCGGGCCGGCGACAGCGTGGACGCGGATGCGCCATGCCCTGGTCGCCGGCGAGGAGCCGAGCCCGCTCCAGCGGGTGGCGGTGGCGGCCGACTCGGGCAACGGGATCAGCGCCACGCTCGACTTCGAGCGGTTCGTCTTCATCAACGTCGACCTGACGCTCCACCTCTCCCGGATGCCCGAGGGCGAGTGGGTGTGCCTCGACTCCGTCACGCTGCCGGAGCGCAGCGGCGTCGGCCTGACCGACACGGCGCTCTTCGACGAGCGCGGGCCCATCGGCCGCGCCGCGCAGACGCTCCTGGTTGCCGAGCGCGAGAGCTAGGCGCCCGCGCGCGCCCCGGCTCCGAGGCGCTCGAGGTGGGCCGTGAAGGCCTCCCGCCAGACGATCCGATCGAAGACGTGCTCGTAGTCCGCCGAGCCCTCGCCGGCGCGGACCTCCCGCCACATGCCGTCGATCGTCGCGGGGTCGAAGAGCTCGGTCCAGCTGCCGCGAGCCGCGACCAGCCCGTCGACGACGGCCGCCTCGCGCTCGCGCTCCCAGATCCTTCGGCGCGTGATGGCGGGCATCGCGTCCGGGTCCTCGCTGAAGAACGGGACCTCGTCCCACTCGGGCACGAGCCGCGCGACGACGGCGCGGTGAAGGCGGGCGTCCAGGCGGTCCTTGGGCCGCAGGTCGAACGCGCCGCGAACGAAGGCGGGGGTCACGCAGGCCGACGAGCGCCCGCTCCGCGCTCCCAAGCCCGAGCGGTAAGGAAGGCGCTGCGCCATGTAGTACCAGTCGAGCAGCGCGGGGCCGGCAAGCCCGAACGCTCGGCCCTCGCCGAGCGTCGCCTCGCAGGCCTCGAGGTACTCGGAGTAGGCCTGATCCACGGCGGCCGAGTGCCGGCCGCGGGCATTCCTCTCGAGCTGGGCGATCGGCCCCGTCTCGCCGGCCTTCTCGATCCGGCGGAGCTTGGCTGCCCGGCCGTAGTAGAAGCCGTGCCCGAGCTCGCCCCCGTGGCCTGAGAGGGTGGGCTGAAGCGACGCGGAGTGCGGTAGGACGGTCTGGCGTCGCAGCTCCTGGGGGTTCCGCATCCCGTCGTGGACTAGGTGGATCGCTGCGGCGCGATCCATGAGGTCGTCGTCGGGCTCGCTCTCGGGAACCGGCCGGTTGACGGTATGAGGCATCTCGCGCGGGGCTGCGGCGATCAGCCGCTCCACGGCCTCGAGCTCCCCCGGGACCTGGTCGCCGGTGTTGTAGGTGGCGTCGATCCCGGCGGCGACTGCGGCGGCGGCCGAGACCCGCGAGTCGCGGCCGCCCGTCAGCGCGACCGCGAGCGGCACGGACCAGGCAGCGGCGGTCTCGGCGGCCAGCCCCGCCGCACGATCGGCTGCCGCCTCCACCGAGGCGCCGAGGAGCTTCCCTCGCCGCAGGCGCCCGCCCCGTGGCGTCACGAGGGGCTCCCGCGGGTCGTCGATCGTGTACGTCGCCTCGGCTCCGGCGAGCCGGTCGTGAATCACCACTGACCTCGCCGCGCCGACCTTGCTGGCGCCGGCGATCGGAGTCGTGTCGCCGAGGAACCAGCCGGCGGCGGCGAAGATCCGCCACGCTCGCTCGTCGGGCTGCGGCGCCTGGCCGGCGAAGAGCGGGAGGGCGCCAAGGCGGTTCGACCAGACCACGCCGCCGTCGAAGCGCAGCTCGTAGAGGCGGCCGGCCCCCAGGAAGTCGTTGACCAGCGCGATCGTCCCCGCGCTGGAGTCGACGGCGGCGATGACGAACGGCGGGTTGAGCTCGGCCGCCCGCTGGGGCGAATCGACCAGGGCGCGGGCGAGCGGAATGGCTGCGCGCTCGGCGGGCAGCTCGCCGACCAGCGAGCGCCAGCCCGTGGGAACGCCGGTCGAGGCGATCGCCACGTCGCCCTCCTCCGCCCAGAGCGGCCAGCGAAGGCGGTCGTCCTGGCGCTGCCACAGCGCCACCCCGGAGGAGCCCAGGCGGCGCTCGTTGCGTACCGGCGGGTTGGCGAGAAGCGGCGAGTAGTGCGCGGCGACCCGCTCGAGCGCGGCGTCGAGCCGGCCCGGAGCGGCTGGGGCGTCGAACGCCCAAGCCACGAGAGTGTGCTCGATCACATTCTTGGAGGCCGCCATCGTTTGTCAAGCTATCCGGTGGACCAAAGCCCCGATGCCCGTGCTCCGCCGCCTCCGCACATTCACGCTCACGCCCGAGCGCTACTTCCTCGTCGCCGCGACCGCTCTCGGCGCTCTCGCGGTGATCGTCGTCACCGGGGCGGCGGTGCGGCTCACGGGCTCGGGCCTCGGCTGCCCGGACTGGCCGAAGTGCTACGGCGGCACGGTGCCCCCGCTCAACTCGCACGCGGTGATCGAGTACGCGAACCGGATCTTCACGGGCTTCGTCGGCATCGCCGTGATCGCCGCGAGCGCGCTCGCCTGGCGCCGGCGCCCGTTTCGCTGGCACCTGGCGCTCTTCGGCGCCCTGCTGCCGATCGGGGTCATCGCTCAGGCGATCCTCGGCGGCCTCGTGGTCCGCTACCACCTCGCCCCGGGCCTGGTGATGAGCCACTTCATCCTTTCGATGCTGCTGCTGGACGCCGGCTTCGCCCTCGCCTGGTGCTCCCGGTACGAGCCCGGAGAGCGGCGGCGATCACCGGACCGGCTGGGCGTCTGGGCGGTCCGCGCGCTGATCCCGCTCGGCCAGCTGACGATCGTGCTCGGCACGATCACGACCGCCTCGGGCCCCCATGCCGGGGCCCACGCCGGCCAGCTCGTCAACCGCTTCGACTTCAAGGGCTCCGACACGCTGCGCTGGGTGGTCGAGCGTCACGCCGCGGTCGCAGCGGTCTTCGGGCTGGCCGCGGTCGGCGTCTGGCTCCTGCTGCGGCGCGACGGCGGCGAACGGCGCGCCCTGCGCCCGCTTGGATTCGTGATCGGGCTCCTCGCTCTGCAGGGCGTGGTCGGCGGGGTCCAGTGGGCGCTGAAGCTGCCGACCGAGCTCGTCTGGGTCCACGTGACGCTCGCGACCGTGACCTGGCTCGCGATGCTGTGGACCGTGGCCACCGCGGGTCGGCTCGAACCGGCCCGTGAGACGGTCCCGGCGCGCCCGGCGCCGGTCAGTCCCTAGCTGCCCTGGACGGTGGCGGCGAATGCCTCGCGCGCCGCGGCGAGCCTGTACGGCTCGAGCGTCTGGCGCTGGGCTTCGGCACGCTCCGCGAGCTCCGCGAGGTCCTCGCCCGCGTAGTGGGGACCGAGCGTCTCGGCGAGTGATCGCCAGAGCCCAAGCTTCCCGGTGATCCCGATGACGAGGCCCTCGAGCTCGACGACGCGGCTGAGCGGCGAGTAGGAGAGCAGCCTGCCGTTTGGCTTGAACCGGCCGGCCTTCTCGATGCCCCAGGCGGCCATGTTCTTGACGGGGTCCGGCGATGCGCCGTACTCGTCCATGATCCGGCGCAGGGAGTCGCGATCCTCCTCGACCTCCGCGGCGATGCGATCGAGCACCGTGCCGAGCTCGGAGTCGGCGTTGTTGGAGGCGGCCCGCTTGGCCAGCTCCGCCCCGGCCGCCGAGCCGGCGTAGTGATCCTGCATGTAGATGCGAAGCAGATCGGAGGTCATGGAGCGAAGCTACCCGCTGAGGGCCAGGACCAGTCCCGGCTGCCGCTACGACTCGCTCGAGCCGCCCTGGCCCTTGTCCCGCTCCTCCTGGATCGCGCCGTCCTTGCGGGCGGCGCGGATGAGCAGCACCCCGAAGAAGATGACGGGGCCGAAGACCGCGATCACGGCGAGGATCTTGAGCGGCAGCGGTACTGCCGCGGCGAGGACTTCCACCCCGCCATTGAAGCGCAGTCGCACTGCGCCTAGCCGAAGAGGAGGCGGGCGATCGCCGCGATGCCGACCACGACGATCAGGGCGCGCAGGCGGTCCTGCGAGAGCCGGCGCCCGTAGCGCGAGCCGAGGTAGCCGCCGAGAATCGACCCAGCCGCGATCAGGCCCACCACGCCCCAGTCCACGTCGGCGGCGAAGATGAAGACGATCCCCGCGACGAGGTTCGCCGTCATCGCAAGGAGGTTCTTCAGCGCGTTGGAGCGCTGCAGGTCCTGAGGAAGGGCGACTCCGAACAGGGCCATCAGGAGGATGCCCTGCGCCGCACCGAAGTAGCCGCCGTACACCCCGGTGGCGACGGTCGCGCCGCGCAGCCCGACCCGGTTCTCGGCGCCCGGCCGGCGGCGGTGCGCGAGCGCCGCGTTGATCCGCGGCTGGAATGCGACCAGGGCGATCGCCACGGCGATGAACGCCGGAACGATCGCCTTGAACGCGGATGCGGGGAGGACGAGGAGGGCCACGGCGCCGGCAACGGCGCCGACGGCGGTGAACGGCGCCAGGCTCAGCACGTGCGAGCGCTGGCCCTCGAGCTCGCGCCGGTAGCCGACCACCCCGGTGAACGCCCCCGGGACCAGCCCGATGTTGTTGGAGACGTTGGCCACCACGGGCGCCCAGCCGAGCCCGATCAGGACGGGAAAGGTGATCAGCGTGCCGCTGCCGACGATCGTGTTGATCGTTCCGGCGGCGACTCCGGCGGCGAGGATCGCGATGGCGTCCAGCGGGCTCATGCGCGGCGGAGGTTAGGCGCCGCTGCAACGACGGGCTAGCGGAACACGCCCGTGTGGCCGAGCGAGTACCGGCCGGGCTGCGGATAGACGCAGAGCCCGTGGGGCCCACTGCCCACGGGAATCCGCGCCAGGAGCTTCCCCGACTCGGTGTTGATTGCGTAGACCTCGGCGTCGTAGCGACCCGAGAGCCACAGCACCTTTCCGTTTGCAGAGACTCCGCCCATGTCAGGGCTGGAGCCGACCGGCAGGGTCCACTTTGCGACCACCTTTCGGTCCTTGAAGGAGATCACCGACACGGAGCCTTCGTCGCGGTTCGAAACGTAGAGGGAGCGCGAGTCGCGGCTCGCGTAGAGGCCGTGGGCGCCGGCGCCGGTCGGGATGAACCCGACGCGGCGAAAGCGGTTGGCATCGACCATCCAGACGCCGCCCGCCTTCATGTCGGCCACGTAGAAGATGCGCCCGTCGGGGGACAGCTTCACGTCCTGCGGCATCGCGCCGGCGGGCAGGCTCAAGGTGCCAACGACCCGCTCGCGCTTCACGTCGACCTCGACGAGGCGGCTGCCGAACTCGCAGCTTGCGACCAGGAACCTCCCATTGGCCGTGAAGTCGAGGTGATCCACGCCCGGGCACGGGACGTCCAGGGAGTTGTGGAGGCGCATGGTCTGCGCGTCTCGGAAGTCGAGGCGCGCGAGACGCTCAGCCACGACGATCGCGTAATGGCCGTCGGGCGTGAAGTACATGTTGTAGGGGTCGGTCACGGAAACCGGTTTCCCCGGCTTGCCGGTTGCCGGATCGATTGGCGTCAGGCTGTTGCCCTGGTCGTTCGCGACCCAGAGGGTCTTCAGGTCATACGAGGGGACGACGTGCTGGGGCAGAGCTCCGACCGGAAAGGTGTCGATGACCCTGTAGGTCTTCGGGTCGATGACGCTGACCGTGTTGCTCTCGCTGTTCGGCACGTAGATGCGAGGCGGGAACTTGCGCACCGCCGGGGCCAGCATCCCCGGGCGGTCGGCCGCGTACACGTCGTGCGGGTTGAGGAGCGGAGGCACCGAGAACCTCGGCGAATGACTCACGCGGTACTTGGGGAAAGCGGCGTGGTGCGGAGTGGGCCCCGGCGAGGCGGCGCTGACGGAATGCCCGCCAGACGCCGAGGAGCCGCAGCCGGTGATGACCCCGGTGATCGCGCCGGCGGCGAGGAGGGCTCGGGCGCGAGCAAACGAGGACACCCCCGCCAGCATGGCAACTTGTTTCTGAACGTCACCTGAGTACTGGGATCGCGGACCGGGGGTTGGCGAGCCAGGTGACAAGCTCCTCTTGTGACTGGCCTCGAACCCTCCCGCGCCCGGCGACTCGCAGCGCTCGTAGGCGGGGTCGCACTGGCTGCCGCCGGCTGTGGCTCAGCTTCGCAATCCGGCACTGCCTCGACTCGCGGTTCGAGCGCACCCGCCGGCCAACCCGCCCCAGCCGCCTCACCCAGGGTTGTCGTTGCCCGGGTTGCGCCCGCGCGGCTTCCGGCCGCGGTATCGGGCGAGGCGGCAGCGCCCGTGCGTGGTGGGGTCCTGGTGATCGGCGGGGTCGACGCGGCGGACGCCTCG
>JAWVFM010000274.1:0-4363 GCA_033856015.1 Solirubrobacterales bacterium | reverse complement strand
GCGGGCCGAGGTCTCGAACCTCGACATCGTCCGCCACTACTTCGACATCGCCGCGGACCACCTGAAGCTCGGCGACGACCTTCGCGTCGTGTTCTGGACGCCCTACCGCGAGGTCACGGTCCAGATCCCGGTGAAGCTCGCCGACGGCAAAATCCATGTGTTTTCCGGCTACCGGATCCAGCACAACGGCGCCCGCGGCCCGTACAAGGGCGGCATCCGCTTCCACCCCGAGGTCGACGTCGACGAGGTCCGCGCCCTCGCCTCGCTCATGACCTGGAAGACCGCCGTCGCCGGGATTCCCTACGGCGGCGCCAAGGGCGGGGTCAACTGTCCCGCCGACAAGCTCGAGTCCGACGAGCTCCAGAAGATCGCGCGGTCGTTCATGGGCAAGATCGAGAAGGTCCTCGGCCCCACCCGGGACATCCCGGCCCCCGACGTCAACACCAACGCCCAGGTGATGGCCTGGATGATGGACGAGTACGGCAAGCTCCACGGCCACACGCCGGCGATCGTGACCGGCAAGCCGATCGCGCTCGAGGGCAGCCTCGGCCGCGAGGCCGCGACCGGTCGCGGCGTGGTCTTCATGTTCCGCGAGGCGGCTCCGCAGCTCGGACTCAGCCCCGCGGAGACCACCTACGTGGTCCAGGGCTACGGCAACGTCGGCTCGTGGGCCGCGCGGATCATGCAGCAGCTCGGGGCAAAGATGGTCGCCGTGTCCGACGTCAACGGCGCGATCCGGTCGGATGAGGGCATCGACGCGAACGTCCTCCACGAGTTCCTGAAGGCGGGCAACGACATCAACGACTTCCCGGGGGCTGAAAGCATCGCTCCCGAGGACCTGATCGCGGTTCCCTGCGACGTCCTGATCCCGGCGGCGCTCGGCGGGATGATCCACGAGGGCAACGCCGACCGAATCCAGTGCAAGATGCTCGTCGAGGGCGCGAACAGCCCGACGACGCCCGCGGCGGACCAGATCCTGCGGGCGAAGAACGTCTACGTCATCCCGGACGTGATGGCCAACGCCGGCGGCGTCGTCGTCTCCTACTTCGAGTGGGTCCAGAACCTCCAGCACTTCCGCTGGGAGGAGCGCGACGTCAACGACAAGCTCGGAACGATCATGCGCCGCACATTCCGCGAGGTGTCCTCACGCGGCAAGGAGGAGGGCATCGACCTCCGGGAGGCCGCGTACCTGGTGGGCATCGAGCGGGTCGTCGAAGCGGCGAAGCTTCGCGGCTACATCAGCTCCGAGAGCTGACGCAGCACCCAGCGACCGCTACTCGTCGAAGTCGAAGTCCTTCGGCTTGCCCTGCTCGAACCAGAGATCGTCGTCCTCCGGAGCGTCGCGGAGGAACTCTGGCGTGTCGGCGAGAACGTCGTCGTCCTCTTCCTCTTCCCCGACGTCCTCGTGCTCGCCGGTCTCTGGGGCGATCGGGTGCTCGACCGTCTCGAGGCTCTCGACCGGCGGATCCGGGTCGAGGCGCAGCAGCTCGTCGTCCTCGATGTCGAGGTCGAGCTCGCCGAGGTCGAGGTCCTCGCTTGCGGGGATCTGGTCCTCAGCGGCGAGCGGTGGCTCCGAGGTCTCGGCGGCCGGGGCAGGCTCTGGCGCCTCGGTGTCCGGCTCCGGCTCGGCTTCCTCCGGCTCCGGTTCCTCCGGCACGGCAAGCTGCTCCGGTTCGTCCGGCTCAGCTTGCGCGGCTGGCTCCTCCTCCTCGACCTCCTCCGGCTCGCCGCTCGCGTGATCGAAGACGGCGCCCGGCGCCGGCGTGTCCGGTTCTGGCTCCGGCTCCTCGGCGAGGGTCGCCACGTCGCCGGTTGAGGGAGCCTCCTGGACCGAGGCGTCACCGGTGTCGCTCGGCGCGTCCACGCCGGCGTCCAAGCCATTCGATCCTTCGGCGTCGCCGGCCTCGGAGTCGGGGAAGTCGGGGTCGCCCGGTCGCGCCGGAGGACCGAACGCCTCGTCCTCGAGCTGTTTTAGCTCGTCGTCGTCGGCGCCCAAGCTGCGCTTGAGCTCGAGGTGCTGACGGATCGCGTCGTCGAGAATTCCCATCGCGGCTCGGTCCTCCCGCAGGAGACTAGCGAGCGAAAGCCCGCTTCCATAGCCCGATTTAGATTCCGCAGGGCTTCGTGCGAGGGCGCTGACCGGGCCCGGTCAGGCAGAGGGCGCGCCGCTTTCGTCGGCGCTGGCAATCCTGTCCTTGCCGGCGGCCTTCGCGCGGTAGAGCGCGGCGTCGGCCGCCGCGACCAACGCGTCGACCTCTTCGGCGCCGCCCCGCGTCGTCGCGGCGCCGATCGATGCGGTGACCGTGATCGTGCCCGGTCCATCCAGCTTCTCGACGAGCTGGGCCGCGATCCGGCTGCGAACTCGCTCGGCCAGGTCGAGCGCGCCCTGCATCCCGGTCTCGGGCAACGCGATGGCGAACTCCTCGCCCCCGTAGCGGCATGGCTCGTCGAAGCCGCGCGACTCGGCGTCGAGCGAGCGGGCCACGCGGCGAAGGACCTCGTCGCCCTGGAGGTGGCCGTAGGTGTCGTTGATCTTCTTGAAGTCGTCGAGGTCGAGCATGAGGAGCGAGACCTCGTGGCCGAACCGCTTGGCGCGCGCGGCTTCCTTGGCGAGCAGGTCGCGGAAGCGGCGCTTGTTCGCGAGCCCGGTCAGGTCGTCGGTGATCGCCTGCTGGGAGACCATCTCGTGCAGCGCGACGTTCTCGATCGAGGCGGAGATCTGCCCGAGCAGGTAGCCGAAGATGTCGCGCTCGGCGACGTCGAAGGGCTCGCCCACACGGGCGACGCTCATGACCCCGCCGTGGCGGGCCGGCTCGCCGCTGATCTCCAGCGGGCTCGAGAGGACGACGACGCCATGCTCCGTCGTGTCCACCATCCGCCCTTCCCGCGTCGAGCGCTCCTCGGCGCCGAGGACGGCATCGCGAAGCTCGCTCGTCGGCGTCCCGCGCTCGACCTCGCCACCGGCGCTCCCACCCAGCGCGATGATCCCGTAGTCCGCATGACAGGCGGAGAGGGAGGTCTCGAGCACGATGTCGAGCAGCGCCTCGCGATCGAGGCCGGACGCGAACGCCTCGCCGATCCGGTGCGTCGAGCGCTCGATCTCGGTCCGCTGCTTCTGCAGCTCGGCCACCTGGGTGGCCAGGCGCTGTCGCATGAGGTTGAACTCGCGCGCCAGACCGGCCATCTCATCCTTGCCGACCACAGGCACCTCGCCGCTGAAGTCGCCGCCGCCGATCCGCTTCGCGCCTTCGAGCATGACCCGGACCTGGCCGCCCAGCGCCCGCAGGATCCCGAGCGCGAAGGCAAGGGCGATCAGGAAGAACACCGCGAGCGTCGCGCCGACCAGGGGCTGCTTCGAGAAGAACCCCTTCGACGGCGCCGGACCCAGGACCGTGAGGCGCTGGCCGGATCCTCCGGGGAGAAGAAGCGTGGCCGCTCGGAGGTCGCTGCCGCCCACCGTGATGTCGCGGCCGGTTCCGGGCGCGGGGAGCTGCTCAGAGCCGAGGCTGACGGTCGACGCGATCGGCGCGGCGCCGCCTGACAGGGCAGCGTCCAAGCCGGTCCGCTGGCGGACCTGGCTGAGGAACGCCTTCGGCGAGGTCGTCGACGCGGTGAGCTTGCCCGCGTCGGCCCCCGACGCGGTCCGGAGCATCACCGACCCGGACGCGATGGGCTGCGGGCCGATCGAGGCCACGGGCTTGCCGGCCGGGCTCTGAATCACAAGCGAGTCGACGCCCTGCTGGTCGGCCAGGGTTTGCGCGACGGCCTGAACGCGGTGCGTGGAACCGGACTGGAGGGCGGCGCCGAGTCGCGGGTCGGCGGCGATCAACCGGGCGACCTTGCGGGAGTCCTGGAAGTGGTCGGTGTAGAAGGAACGCGCCGTCACGAGCCCCTCGCCGAGGCGCGCGTCGGCCTTGCCACTGCGTGAATCGTTCGTGATCGAGACGACGAGGACCGCGATCGCGATCATCGGCAGGACCACGATCAGGAGGAAGAAGATCGCGAGGCGGGTTCGGAAGCTCACTGGCGGAGCTTAGATCGGCCAAAACGGGCTTCCGGTTGAGCGACGGGCGAGACAACCATGTTGCAAGTGCGGCTCAGGCTATCGGCCCGAGGCTCGGACGCCGGGTGCCTCAGGCCGAAGATCGGCGGCTATCCTTGGCCGGTCCGCCGGCGGCGGGCCACGGGGCTATAGCTCAGTTGGAAGAGCGCCTGGATCGCACCCAGGAGGACGGGGGTTCGAGTCCCCTTAGCTCCACTTGAGAACCGCCTGCGTCTGGCGGTTTTCCACATCGGGATGGCCACGGAGGACGGCTACGCGGTGGTTGACTTGGTGCCCATTAGGCTTTACCGCTTTGCATGG
>JAWVFM010000273.1:0-6212 GCA_033856015.1 Solirubrobacterales bacterium | reverse complement strand
TACCCGGATCGGGCACAGAACGGCGCCATAACCAACGAGGGCCGGGCCTCGGTGTGGAACCCTCGCCTGGGCACCCGCCCGGGGGCGTTCCACAAGGTCCCACCGCCGAAGATCGACGTCAACGGCGACGGCCACCCGGTCCCGGCTCCAATCTGGTGCGCCGGCGAGTCGCATCTTCCGAACGGCGACATCCTCGTCACCGGCGGCAACCTCGTCAATCCGACCGACAGCAACCGCGGCCAGATCTACACGGACTACGCGGGCATCCCGAACGTCTTCACCTTCGACCCCTGGACGGAGACCTGGACGCAGCAGCAGTCGCTCGAAGCAGGCCGCTGGTACCCGACGCAGATCGAGCTCGCGGACGGCACCACCGACATCCTCGGCGGCTACACCGACCAGGCGCCGGGCGCGATCTTCAACCAGACCCTCGACATGTTCAAGGCTCCGCGCAGCCCCCTGGGCCAGGGCAGGGTCACGTCCGGTGGCCCTCAGCCGTACGCGCAGACGCTCTTCCCGCGGCTCGAGCTGCTCCCGAACGGCAGCGTGATCATGGCGGGCCCAACGCCGCTCGACACGGCCACCTTCGACCCGAAGACCCAGGGCTGGTCCGACTACCCCGACTTCGGCGACGCCCGCAACGGCAGCAACATCATCCTGGAGCCGGGCGGATACCAGGGCTCCTGGCGGATCAGCCTGATCGGCGGATATGGCTGGAACCAGGGAGACAAGGGGGCATTCAGGACGACCGAGACCACCCTGGCGTCGAGCGCGAGCCCGAGCTGGACTCCAGGCCCGAAGCTCAATGTCCAGCGCGCCTGGGAGAACACGATCCTGCTCCCGGACGGCTCGAAGGTCGCGGTCGGCGGCGGGACCGGCTACAACCACCTGGTCGGCAACTACGCGACCAGCCCCAGCGCGCGCCAGCGACAGGTCGAGGTGTACGACCCGGTCAGGCACGTCTGGCGGCTGGGCCCGCCCGAGGTCGAGGACCGCACCTACCACTCCACGGCCCTGCTCCTGCCCGATGGGCGCGTGTGGTCCGCGGGCGACGACGTCCATCCGCGCCAGGCCGACGGCAACCCGAGCACGAGCGATACCGCCGAGATCTACTCGCCGCCCTACCTCTTCCGCGGAGCGCGCCCGGCGATCTCGAGATTTCCGTCCACGCTCGGCTATAAGCAGACCGCGACGCTGCGAACCGGCCACAGCGGCCCCGATCCGGAATCCGCGGTTCTGATCAGCCCCGCGGCCGCCACCCATTCCGTCGACACCAGCCAGCGTTACGTGAAGCTCAAGGTCCTCGGCGCCGCGGGGAACCGTCTCCACGTCGAGAGCCCGCCGAGCCCCGAGGTCGCGCCTCCCGGCTACTACATGCTGTTCGTGCTGGACGCCGACGGAGTCCCGTCGAAGGCCCGCTGGGTCCAGCTGAGTTAGGTCGGTCTAGCCCTCGGGCGGTTCGCGCGTGGCGGCCAGGTAGCCGCCGAGCAGCACGGCGCCGATCGCGGCGCCCGCGGCGAGGCGAAGCTGGGTGCGGTACCGGGCGCGTACGAAGCGCAGGACGAAGCGGCCGACGAGCTCGTAGATGTTCGAAGCCATGGTTACTCCCCTTCTACCCGATTTCGGATGCGGTGCGCCATCCGGGTCTGGAGCGTGAAGAGCTCGATGAACCCGGGGCTGGCCGCCTGGCTGAACTCGCCGCCGGATTCGCCAAAGCCGGCGAGGGACCGGTCGTACAGGGCAAACGGCGACGAGCGGGCGACCGGGGTGGCCGACCCCTTGTAGAGCTTCACCACGACCTCCCCGGTGACATGCTCGTTGGCCGATTCCATGTAAGCGTCGAGGTCCGCTCGCAGGGGCTCCCACCAGAGGCCCGCGTAACACAGATAGGCCCATTTGTCCTCGAGGGTGCGCTTGAAGTTGTTCTGGTGGATGGTCGAGACCAGCCTCTCCAGGTCGGCGTGAGCCGCCATCACGATGGCGGCCGCCGGCACCTCGTAGAGGTCGCGGACCTTCAGGCCGACGATGCGGTCCTCGATGTGGTCGACGATGCCGACGCCATGGCGGCGGCCCAGCTCTCCTGCCCGCTCCAGGAGCGCCACGAGCGGCAGGCGCTCACCGTCGAGCGAGACCAGCCGCCCCTGCTCGAAGGCGAGTCGCACCAACTCGGGCTCGTCGGGCGCGTCCTCCGGGCGCGTGACGAGCTGGAAGACGTCATCGTGCGGCGGCTCGGCGAGGTCCTCGATCGCCCCGCCCTCCGAGCTTCGCCCCCAGAGGTTGTCGTCGATCGAGTACGGAGGGGTCTCTGAGCCCCCCTTCACCGGGATCCCGTGCTCGCGGGCGTAGGCGACCTCCTCCTCTCTGCCCATACGCCATTCCCGAACGGGAGCGAGGACCTTGAGCCCGGGGTCGAGGGTGGCGATCGTCGCCTCGAGCCGCACCTGGTCGTTCCCCTTCCCGGTGCAGCCGTGCGCGATCGTGTCGCAATTCGCGGCGCGGGCGTGCGCGACCGCGAGCTTGCCGATGAGCGGCCTGCCGAGGGCGGTGAAGAGCGGGTAGCCACCGCCGTAGAGGGCGTTGGCCTTGATCGCCGGGGCGACGAAGTCGCGAGCGAACTCCTCCCGCGCGTCGACGACGATGGCGTCGAGCGCTCCCAGGTCGCGCGCCTTCCCGGTCACGACGTCCCAGTCCTCGTCCGGCTGACCGAGGTTGACGGTCAGCGCAACGATCTCGGCTCCGTAGCGCTCCCGGATCCAGTGCAGCATCACCGACGTGTCGAGGCCGCCCGAGTAGAGCAACAGGACGCGCCCGACATCCTCCGGGTCTGCCTCATAGGAGGCGATCCTTGTGTTCGGCGCGTCGTTCACGGGCGCGAAGTCTCGCATGCGCGATGCAAACGGGCCGTACGCACCGCCGCCCCGTTGGGTCATCATTGAGGGGTGAACCGCGCGCTTCGGATCCTCTCGACGGCCCTGATCACCGCCGGGCTCGTGATTTTCCTGGACGTCGGGCTCACGCTGGCCTGGCGCGAGCCGGTCTCGTCGATCTACGGATCGATTCAGCAGTCGCGCGCAAGGGACCAGCTCGCCTCGCTGGAGAAGGACTTCTCAGCCCAGATCAACCTGCCGAAGATCGTGAAGATCAAGAATCCGAAGCGGCGCATAGCGGTGCTCGCAGGCCGCTTCGCGAAGCAGGCGACGACCGGCGAGGCGATCGGCAAGATCATCATTCCCCGGTTCGGCCTCGACGCGGTGATCATCCAGGGGACCGACACGACCAGTCTCGAGAAGGGGCCGGGCCACTACCCGGACACGCCCTTCCCCGGGCAGCCCGGGACGGTCGGCATCGCGGGACATCGCACCACCTACCTGGCGCCGTTCCGACACATCGACTCGCTCGTGCCCGGCGACCCGATCACGATCGACATGCCGTACGGCCATTTCGTCTACACGGTCCAAACCCACCGCATCGTGGACCCCAGCCAGACCAACATCGTGGACCCGGTCGGGTATCCGAGGCTCGTCCTGACCGCCTGCAACCCGCTGTACAGCGCGGCGCAGCGCTACGCGATCTTCGCCAAGTTGACCGCCGAGACGCCGGCGACGTCCCCGTCAGGCTGACCGACCGCTGGGCCTCTAGGAGGCGGGGCCGACGATTTCGTCGACGATGGCCGATGCGTCTTCGATGCCGAACTCCTGCGTGAGCGTCGCCTCGATCTCGCCGCGCTCGGTGCCGGCGACGGCGAGCTGCGTCGCCCGCAGGACCACGTTCTCGCGGTTCGGAACGCCGGGCCCCCCGGTATCACCGTCATCGGCCTCGCCGGACGGGGCATCGGCCTCGCCGGACGGGGCATCGGCCTCCCTGGACGAGCTCTCCTCGTCGGCGACCGGGTGAAGTGCCGGCTCTGCGGAGCCCTGAGCGTCGCTCGGCTCGGTCGAGAGGTCGCTGAAATCGGCTGAATAGTCGCTGGACTCCATCGGCCGGGACGTCATGGCCTCGGCCGGCGAGCCACCCGTCGAGCTGGCCAGCGCCTTGATCCGCTCGATCGAGGAGCCGATCTCCGCCGAGATCGAGTCGACCTCCTGGCGCAGCTGCCCAACTCGCTTCGCAACCGCCGCGGTGATGCTGTTGAGCTCTTCGCGGCGCTGAACCACCAGGGCATCGGCGTCGCGCTTGCGATCCTCGAGGTAGGTGTTCGCCTGGTCCTTGGCGTCGGCGTGGGTGTCCTTCGCGACGCGTTCGGCGGCGTCGATGACCTCGGAGATCTTGCTCTGGGCATCCGTGATGAACCGGTCGAGAGACGGGATCCGAGGGCTGGCGGGCTCGCTCGGCCCGCTGCCGAACCCGCTCGGCGCCGAGGGCTCCGGAGAGCCGGACGAGTAGGGGCCCGCCTCGCCGCCTGCTTCGCCGCCTTCGTCAGAGGCCTGCGCGGCGCCCGAAAGGGCCTCGCGGGCGCGCTGCGTGAATGAAGTCTTCGCGTCTTTCTTGGAGTCAGCCATCGCTGGGTAACGTACCTGATCGTCGGCTGTCATAGCCGAGAAAGTTGCGTCTGAGAAGACGGCCTTGCCGAAGACCGCGCGACTCGCCCGAAGCGTCGGCTACGCAGTGTGAGCCAGGCCCACGGAAGGCAGCCGCGTGTCCTGCGCCGGCGCCCGTTGAACCCGAGCCGGCTGATTTTGAGCCTGGGTCACGGGCTCCGAATAGTCGACGGAGGTCAGCAGGGCCGCGACCAAGGGCTCGACCTCGACACCCTCGAATGAGCTCGCCAACCGGCGTCGGATCGCATCCGGCCGTGCTCCGTCGGAGAGCATCTGGCTCGCCATCAGCTGCGCCGCCCGAAAGTTCGGGGTCATGTCCTGCCTGACGCGGAACGCGCCCGCGCTCGCCCCGCAGCGAGTCTCCGCCTTCACAGCTTTCGGTCCGCGCTGCTCCGCGTCTCGCGCCGCCTGAGCCATCGACTCGGCCTCCCGACCCAGCTGCCCGGCCCGGGTTGCCACCGCGGCGAGCAGCCCGGCAGCCGTGCGCTCTGTCGAGCCCGCGGGCTCGTCGCCGCCGTTGACCAGCGCCGCGGCCCACTGCTTTGCGGTCTCTGCGGCGAGAACCGACGATCGAGCGATCTCATCGAAGGCCTTGACGGGATCGACGGTTGCCGGCAGCGAGGAACGTTCCCGCTCGCCGCGCGAGACCCTCGTCCGCACCTTGTCGATCATTCGTGCCTGATTCACGCAATACCGCAATCGGCAGGACGCTGCTCGGCCTGAAGGGCCCTGGACGAATTGGCATCGGACCTGCGGCGCGATCACCGTCGCGCCGGCGTCCGTCCAGGTCTAGTCCTCGTCGTCGAGGACGCCGCGCAGGACGTCGCTCGGATCAGCGACGCCGAACTCGGCCGCCAGGCGTTCCGTGATCTCCTGGCGGGTGCTTCCGGCTGCCGCCATCTGCGCGGCGACCAGACCGGGGCCGCGAACATCCGAGCGAGCCGGCTCCCCGGCTCCGTTCCGGCTCCGCCCCGGGAGCCTGTCGTTCGCCCGCCTCGCGAAGGGAACGTTTGCGCCCGAGCGCCAGGTGGCGTCGCTGGCCTCGGAGATCGTTCCGCCAAGTCGAGCCGAGGCGCGGTTGAGGATGCCGGCGATCTCGCGGGCCTCGCGTGCGAGCTCCTCGGTCCTCTCAAGGAGCGTCCTGGCAAGCTCGGCCTCGAGGCTGGCGCGCCTGGCATCGTCGGTCCTTCTCGCCGGAGCGTGGGCGCGGGCGTCGATGTACGTCCGCAGGCCGGAGACGGCGCGATCCGCATCCACGACGACCTCCGCCAGACGCCCCGCCGAGTCGCCGAGCGCGTCGACGACATCTATACGCGACCGAGGTGAGCCCTCGCTTTCGCGGTCGCCGGCGCCAGTGTTCATCCCACTGTCCAAGGTAGCGAATCGTCCAACTTGCGGGAGACCGAAACGCGCCCTGGATGAGAACGGACGTTCAGACTCGCGCCAACGCTCCGCGCCGCGGGGATGCTTGCGCCAGAATCAAGCCTGAGTGGCAAACGACTTCGAGAAATCCGGCGGGTCCGCGCGACGCGACCAGCTCGACGCTTCGTGGATCCAGCCGCCTCAGGAAGAGGAGGGGCTGACCCGCTACATCCGGACCCTTCGCGAGCGCGCCGTGGTCGTCGTGCTCACGCTCGTCCTTACGGTGGCCATCGCCGTCGCGTACCTCGCCAC
>JAWVFM010000272.1:0-6796 GCA_033856015.1 Solirubrobacterales bacterium | reverse complement strand
ACCTCATCTGGTACTCGCAGGAGGCGCGCTCCTACGCGCTGATGGTCCTGTTCGCGGCGCTCGCGCTGGTCGGGTTCGCCAGATCGATCCGGGCTCCGAGCAAGGGCTCGCTGGGTCTCTGGGCGCTGGCGTCGGCGCTCGCGCTCTGCTCCCACTACTTCGCGGTGTTCTTGGTCGCGCCGCAGGCGGCCTGGCTGATCTGGGTGCTCCGCCCCAGGAGGCCCGCGATCGTCGCCACCGTCGCAGTCGGGATCGCCGGGCTGGCGCTCGCGCCCTATGCGGCGAGCCAGGAGGGCAGCTCCCGGCGAAACGGCTTCACCAACATCCCGCTTGCCACCAGGGCCGGCGAGACCGCGCTGGACTTCGTGGCAAGCGAGGAGCCCGACCCGCTCGCGGGAACCGCGTCGATCGACGCGATCCAGATCGGCTCAGCGGCGCTCGCCGGCATGCTCTTCCTGCTCGCCGCGGCCCTCGCCCTCTCCGGGGCGGACGACGCCGAGCGCGTCGGCGCGATCGCGATCGGCTCGGTCGCCCTGGCGTCGATCGCGGTGCCGCTGGCATTCGCCGCGGCCGGCCTCGACTTCATCACCCCCAGGAACCTCATCGGGGCGGTGGTCCCGCTGGTCGTCGTGGCCGCGATCGGCTTCGGCGCGCGGCCCTCGGGGCGCGTCGGCCTCGCCGCTGCGCTCGGCGGGCTGCTGCTCTTCTGCGGAGTCGACGCAGCGGTCTACGCGAGCGCCCAGATGCAGCGCCCGGACTGGCGTGGAGCGGCCCAAGCGATCGGGCCCGCGCGGGCGCCCCGGATCCTCGTGGTCAACCACAACGGGGACGACCCGCTCGACTACTACCTGGGCTCCGCGAAGCTGACGAAGCGCAACGCCCCGAAGCCGGGGGTGCGCGAGGTCGTGGCGCTCGGCTCCGGGCCGCCGCCGCGCCCGCCGGGCTCCGGCTTCCGGCTGGCCACCGAGCGGCGGATTCCGCCGTTCACGCTGACGGTCTTCCGTGCCTCGAGCCGCGTCAGGATCGCCAGGCCGGCCCTCGAACACGTTCTCCAGGAGCGTGACTCGCTGCTCGTGCAGAGGCCGCGCTGACGCCGCCCCGCTAGATCCGCTCGGTCAGGACCGCCGGCGTGCCGTGCTTCGGCGCGAGGGTCACGTTGCGGCGGACGATCGGCTCGGGGACATCGCTGGCCGGGCGCAGGACGGCGTGGCGAAGGATCGTCCGCAGCGCCACCTTCATCTCGAAGAGCGCGAATGAGGCGCCAAGGCAGCGCCGTGTGCCGCCGCCGAAGGGAATCCACGAGTAGGTCTCGGTCGCTCCGTCCAGGAACCGCTCGGGCCTGAAGGCGTAGGGCTCCGGGAAGGTGGCCGCGCGGGTGTGGGCAAGCCAGATCGAGGCGAAGACCACGCGCCCGGAGGGAAGCTCATAGCCGCCGAGCTCGGCGGCCTCCTTGAGGAGGCGACCCGTGAACGGGACCACCGGGCGCAGCCTCATCGTCTCCTCGACCACGGCGTCGAGATATTCGGTGCCGTCCGCCTGGACCTCGGTGCGCAGCCGCTCCATCGCCTCGGGCGCGCGAAAGAGAAGCTCGAAGGCCCACGCGAGCGAGGTTGCCGTCGTCTCGTGGCCCGCCATGAGGAGGGTCATCAGCTGGTCGCGGATCTCGCCGTCGTCCATGCCCTCGCCGTCGTCGTAGCGCGCCGCGACGAGCATCGAGAGGATGTCCTCGCGGGCCTCGAGATCCGGGTCGGTGCGCCGCAGGGCGATCTCCGCTGCGAGCAGGGCATCGGTCTCGGCGATCAGCCGCCTGATGCGGCGATAGCGCGGCAGCCAGCGGGTCGCCTTGAACGACATGCCGATCGCGGCCGGCGACTGGGTGGCGGCGAGGATCGCGATCAGCCGGCGCCGCAGGTCCTCGCGGCGCTCCTCGCCGACGCCGAAGACCGCGCTGAGGATCACCTCGAGCGTGATCGCCTGCATCGACGGGTGCAGCCGCAGTTCCTCGCCGAGCGGCCAGGCGGCCACCTCGCGCTCGGCCAGGCGCTCGATCAGGTCCTCGTAGGCGCGCATCCGCTCGCCGTGAAACTGCGGCAGCATCAACTTGCGCCGCTGGAGGTGCTCGCTCCCCTCGAGGAGCAGGACCGAACGCCGGCCCAGAAGAGGCTCGAGGACGACGTTGCGGCCCGGCGCGATCGTGTTGACCCTGTCGGCGCCGAACAGCCGCTTCAGCGAGTCCGGGTCGGAGACGAAGACCGCCTCGCCGGCGGGGAAGACGCGCGCCGAGAACGTGTCGCCGTAGGCGCGGCGCCCGGCCTCGGCAAATCCCACCGGGTCGGTGATGAACCTGAAGGTCTGGAGCGCACGTGGCGCCCGGAAGCCGGGCGGCCGGGAGGTCGCCGGAGAGCTCGGAAGCGGCGCGGAAGCGGCCGTTGCCTGCTCCATCAGCGCGTCCTCGAGAAGCGCTCGACCGCGGCCGTCAGCTCGGCGATCTTCTCGTCGGCCTCGGCCCCGCCCGCGGCGACCGCATCGCGAACGCAGTGGCTGGTGTGGTCGGCCAGGAGCTTCACCGCCACACCGTCGAGGGCCTTCGTGGCCGCGGCGATCTGGGTCAGGAGGTCGATGCAGTACGCCTCGTCGGAGACCATTCCGCGGATGCCGCGGACCTGGCCCTCGATGCGAGCGAGACGCCGCATGACGGCCTCCTTGTCGGCGACGTACCCGGGGGCTGTCTTGGTCTGGCTCATTTCTCGACTATACCGTAGGGGGGTATCAGGAGGAAGCCGCTCGCTCATAGCCGAGCTCGTCCAGGAGCGGCCCGGCAATCGCCTCGAAGCCGGCCAGGTCGGCGGGCGCCAGCGCCTCGCGCCAGCGCTCCACGCGGGCCGCCTGCGGGGGCGCGGAGACCAGCGCATGCTGGCGCGCGCGTTCGGCGGCCGAGACCTGCGGTCCGCCACCGATCTGGAAGTCACGAGCGGTCGCGCTCATCCGCTCGCCGGCGGCCCCGTGGTAGTCGAGCATCGCCGGCTCGAAGTCCAGGTCGATCAGCTCGCAGGCCTGGCGCACGACCGGCTCGGGATCGGCCACCAGGTCCTCGTAGCGAAGCTCGATGTAGTGCGGCAGGCGGGGAGCCTTGCGCCGGGCGCTCGCGATCAACTCGACCCAGAGCTCGGCGGCCTCGGTGATCGTCTCCGGGCCCCAGCTCACCTCCGTGAGCGAGAGCGCAACGGCCCGGCCGTCGCGGATCAGGTGGACGAACCTTGCCTCGGGAAGGATCGACGCGATCTTGCCCATGGTCTTGACGTACTGCGGCGTCTTCTCCCCCCAACGCGGCTTGCCGCGCCTGGCGGCGTACGCCTCGTAGAAGGCGCGCGCGGCGGTGGCGGCATCGATCGCGTCCGCCGCAGGCATCCGCGCCTCGAGCTCGGCGGCTTCGAGCTCGAAATCGGGCCAGCGGCGGTGCGTCGTGACGAGCTCGAGCACCCGCTGGCGCGCCCCCGGCAGGCCGTCGGCGGCCTTGAACAGCTTCGGCAGGAAGTGCGTCTCGGGAGGGATCGCGAGCTGCGAATGCGCATCCAGCATCAGCCGCAGCAGCGTCGTTCCCGAGCGCGGCACGCCGACGATGAACGGCGCGGGCGGGCGGGCGCCGTCAGCCGTGGGGCGCAACCTCGAAAGCGGGGCCATCGCCGAAGTTTCTACCCTGTCGGCTCCTCATGAGCCCCGAGCCCCGCTGGATGCAGCCGATCGACACGCCCGAGGTGCCCGCGGGCTGGAGCACCGGCCCGCCCGACTTCGTCGGCGTCGGCGCCCAGCGCTGCGGGACGTCGTGGTGGTACCGGGGGACGATCCGCTCGCACCCGAACGTGGTCCGCATTGCCAAGCCCGGCAAGGAGCTCCACTACTTCGACCGCTTCTGGGACGGCACCGAGCCCGCGGACCTGGTGGAGCGCTATCACGCGCTCTTCCCGAAGCCGGAGGGCGCGATCACGGGCGAGTGGACCCCGCGCTACATGGTGGATTTCTGGGCGATGAAGCTCCTGAAGCGCGCCGCGCCGGACGCGCGGATCCTGATCATGGTCCGCGACCCCATCGAGCGCCTGCGCTCCGCCATGCAGCGCGAGCGAATGCTGGCGGACGAGGCGGGCGAGCCGTTCCAGCTCGCGCACATGTCCGAGGCGGTCTACCGCGGCATGTACTTCGACCAGGTCCGCGGCGTCTTCGAGCTCTACCCGCGCGAGCGGGTCCTGATCCTCCAGCACGAGGCATGCCGCGAGGACCCGATGGGCCAGATGCGCCGCACCCAGGAGTTCCTCGGCCTCGAGCCGCTCGCCGAGATGCCGGAGAAGCTCCAGCAGCACCGCCGGCCGCCGGGAACGAAGCCGGAGCTCTCCGCGGATCGCCACGCCGAGCTCGTTCGCCGCCTCCGCGACGACGTCGCGAAGCTCGCCGGGCTCCTACCCGAGCTCGACCTCTCGCTGTGGCCCAACTTCGCCGACGTCGAGGCCGCGGGCTCCTGATGCGGGTCGGCGTCTCGAGCTTCTGGTTCAACCGGGGCCAGGCCGTCGTCGGGCGCCAGCTGCGTTCCGGGCTCGACTCGATGGGCCACGAGACGTCCGTGCTCGCCCGCCCCGCCAAGGACACCGCGGCGAAGCCGGCGATGCTCTCCCGCGACGACGTCTGGGCGCAGGACGGCGTGACCGAGGCTTCCCACTACCTCATCCCGTTCGAGGAGATGGAGCGCTGGGCGCGCGGCAACCAGCTCGAGGCCGTGCTCTTCGACCAGAACTACCAGTTCGACGAGATCGCCCAGCTGCGCGCGCTTGGCGTGCGGACGTACGGGCGCTTCGTCTGGGAGCAGTTCTCGCAAGAGCACGTCGAGGGCGCCAAGCGCGCCTTCGACCGCGTTTACTCGATGACCGCGTGCGAGCGCGAGCGCTACGCCGGCTTCGGCATCGAGAGCCCCAGGGTGCGCTGGGGCATCCATCCCGAGCTCCTCGAGGGAGCAGCGGCGGCGGACGCCGAGCGCGACAGCCACGCCGGCGGCGAGGTCACGTTCTTCTTTCCCGGCGGCTACATGACAAAGCGAAAGCCGCTGAAGCCGGTGCTCGAGGCGTTCTCCAGGGCCCGCGGCGACGGGCTGCGCCTGGTGCTGAAGGCCCAGGTCGAGCGACGCTCGAAGCTGGTCTTCCGCGCGGCCAGGAAGGACGAGCGGATCGAGCTCATCGTCGACGACCTTCCCGACGCCGAGCACAAGCGGCTCTTCTCCTCCGCGGACGTCTGCCTCGCGCCCAGCCGCTGGGAGGGCCTGGGGCTGCACCTCTACGAGGCCACCGCGTTCGGCATGCCGATCATCACCAACGACCACCCGCCGATGAACGAGGTCGTCCGCAACGGCGAGAACGGCGTGCTCGTCGACGGCATCGAGATGGACGAGCCGGCCGATTCCGGGATCGGGGCGTACGACCCGGACCCCGGCCAGCTCACCGCCGCGATCGAGCGGCTCGCCGACCCCGACGTTCGCCTGGGCCTGAACGCAGGCGCGCGAGCCGCGCGCGAGCGGCTCTCCTGGGAGAACACGCTCGCGGACCTGACGGCGCTGCTCGAGGGCTGAGCGGCGGCCCCTATCCTGCGCCGCGCGATGGCCAACCCGGAGATCCGCGTGGTGATGGCGCTGAAGGTGCGCGACGAGGAGGACGTGATCGAGGACGTCCTGCGCTACCACCACGCCCAGGGCGTGGACTTCTTCGTGGTCACCGACAACGGCTCCAAGGATCGGACGCTCGAGATCCTGGGCCGCTGGGCCGACGCCGGGCTGCTGCGCGTGATCCAGGAGCCGAGCCCGAAGCTCCGCGACCGAGGCCACGAGTGGGTCACCCGTATGGCGCGGGTGGCCGCAACCGAGCACGGCGCCGACTGGGTCGTCCACGGCGACGCCGACGAGTTCTGGTGGCCGCTGCGCGGCACCGTCAAGGACGCGCTGGCGGCTGTCCCCGCCGAGTACGGGGTCGTCCTCGGGCCGCGGGCGGAGTTCGTCGCCCGGCCCGACGGGGAAGGCGGCTACCTGGACCGCCTCGTCTACCGCGAGGCGCGTTCGCTGATCCGCCCGAAGATCGCGCACCGCGCCCTCCCGGATGTGATGGTCCTGCACCGCGGCCAGCACGACGTGACGGCCGGGGCGGATGACGAGGACGCCTGGCAGCGCCTTCGGACCCCTGGGCGGCCGGTGCTGCGGAGCGTCCGGCCCGCCGGGCCCGGCGAGGCCGAGGAGCGCCTCGTGCCCTACCCCGGCTCCCCGCTGCGGATCTTCCACCTGCCGCTCCGCTCCTTCGCCCAGTACCGAGGCAAGGTCGAGGCGATGCTGAACGACCCGGTCTCCGGCGACGCCGGGATGCGCGGGCGGCTGGCCGCGGCTCGCGACGAGGGCCGGCTCGAGGACCTCTACGCCGAGCTCACGTCCGACGACGCCGCCATCGAGCGCGGGGTCGCCGAGGGTCGTCTGGTTCGCGACGAGCGGCTGCGCGACTTCATGCGCGCCTGCCCGGACCCACTTGCGGGGGGTGGCCCGCGCCCGAGCGTGCCCGAGCCCAGCGCGGAGGAGCTCGAGGAGGAGACCAGGCAACTCGAGCTCGACGCCGCGCACGTCCTCGCCCGCACCTCGCGGATGCTCCAGATCCGCCACGATCGCGCCCGCGAGCAGGTCCGGAAGCTGGCGAAGCAGGTGGAGCGGCTCAAGGCGAAGGCCGCCCGGCCGGTCAGGCAGATGAGCCTTGCGAGCCGCCTGCGAAAGCGCCTCGGGGCG
>JAWVFM010000271.1:0-2696 GCA_033856015.1 Solirubrobacterales bacterium | reverse complement strand
GCCATCTCCTGCTCGATGGCGCCCTGCTCCAACTCGAGGAAGCTGAGCTCCATGACCTCGCGGCTCGCAGGCTCGCGCTCGGCGCGCATCACGATCTCGGTCATCAGCGAGACGAGGTCGTTGTCGTCGCGCGGCAGGCCTGAGAGCGGGTCCTCGAGATGCTCGCCGAGCCAGACCCTCCCCCGCTCCACCAGCGGCGAGGAGAGATGGGCCGCGGTCAGCCGGCCGATGAACTCGCGCCCGACAGCCGGTTCGGCAACGCACATGGCAAGGAGCGTCCGCTCTCGACGCTCCCGGCCCGTCATGGTGCGCGCCGCGGCGGTCTTCGGTCGAGGAGCGGCGCCGTTGGCAGCGGGACTGGCGGTGGTGGGCTTCCCGCCCTTTACCCGCCGGCGCACGAGCTCCAGGTCCGCCTCGAGGCGCCCGGCCACCTCGCGTTCGAGCTCGTCGCGGGTGATCGTCTCCCCCATCCCGGCCAGGACGGGGACGACCTCGTCGAGGGCTCGGTCGCGCCCGGCGGGCGAGGTGAGATCCGCCTCGTCCAGAACCGAGCGCACGTGGAATGTCGTCATCTCGACCGCGCCGTCGAGCAGCTCGCCGAAGCGCTTTGCGGCAGGGTCCCCTTCGCCGGCGCCGCTGAGGATGTCGGCGGGGTCTTCGCCGGCAGGCATTGCCGCGACCCGCAGCCTCAGCCGGGCGGCGCCGCTCACGCGCTGCGCGCGGAGCATCGCCTCGCGGCCGGCGCGGTCGGCGTCGAGCGCCAGGACGACGTCGTCGGCGTGGCTTGCGAGGAGCTTCAGCTGGTCCGGTGTGATCGCGGTACCCATCACCGCAACGGTCTCGGTGAACCCCGCCTGGTGAGCGGCGAGGACATCCGTGTAGCCCTCCACGACCACCACCCTGTGGCGCTTGGCGATCGGTGCGCGCGCCAGGTCGATCCCGAAAAGGGTGCGCGACTTCCGGTAGAGCTCGCCCTCGGGCGAGTTGATGTATTTCGCCTTCTCACCCGGCTCGAGCGCCCTGGCGCCGAAGCCCTGGAGGTGGCCGCGGGCGTCGCGGATGGGGAACGTGATCCGCCCCCTGAAGTGGTCGTAGGGGTTGCCCTTGCTGTTCTTCTTCACGAGGCCCGAGGCCATCAGCTCCTCGACCGAGTAGCCCGCCCTCTGGCCGCGCACCAGCACGGTGTCCCACGGCTTCGGCGAGAAGCCGACCCCGAAGGCCTCAAGGACCTTGCGGTCAAGCCCCCTCGACTCGAGGTACTCGCGCGCCTTCGCGGCCTTCGGAGAGTCCCGCAGGAACGAAGCGTAGAACTCGGACGTGCGCTCGAGGAGCTCGCCGAGGCGGACCCGCCGCTTGCGGGTCTCCTCGGCCCTCGGGTCGAGGGCCTCGCGCTTGACCTCGACTCCGAAGCGGTCGGCCAGCGACTCGACGGCATCCGGGAACGAGAGCCCGTCCATCTCGGAGACGAACTTGATGACGTCGCCGCCGACGCCGCACCCGAAGCAGTAGTAGAGCTTCTGGTGAGCGTCGACCGAGAACGACGGCGAGCGCTCCTCGTGGAACGGGCAGAGCCCGGTCCAGCGCTCCCCGGAGCGGCGCAGCTCCGTGTGCGCCGAGATCACCTCGACGATGTCGGCGGCCTCCTTGACCTGCTCGACGGTTCCCTCGGCGAACTTCCCGCCGGGGCTCACAGCTTGGACTCCTCCGGCAGGGCGAGCCGGCGAAACGTGGCGATGCAGAAGCGGTCGGTCATGCCGGCCACGTAGTCGATCACGCGCTGGGTCTCATCGGCGCCAGGAGCGGTTGCCGGAACGGCGTCGGGGTTGGAGAAGTAGTGGTCGAGGAGGCCGCCGAGCGTCATTCGGACCCGCTCGTGCTCGCTACGGGCCTCCGGTGCCAGATAGACCCGGTCGAACATGAACTTCCGAAGGCGCAGCATGGCGCCGCCGATCTCGTCGCTCTGGACGATGTCGCCCGCCGCGCGCGAGCGCTCGACGACGTCGGCGACCAGCGTGTCGATGCGCCGCGATCCCGTGGGGCCGAGGAGCTCGATCTCCGCGTGTGGGAGGTCCTCAACCGCAAGGATCCCCGCACGAACGGCATCGTCGATGTCGTGGTTGATGTAGGCGAAGCGGTCGACGAGTCGCACGACTCGCCCCTCGAGGGTCGCGGGCTTCGACGAGCCCGTGTGGTTGAGGATGCCGTCGCGGACCGGCTCCGTGAGGTTGAGGCCCTGCCCGTCGCGCTCGAGGTAGGCCACGACCCGCAGCGAGTGCTCGTTGTGCTTGAAGCGGCGGCCGAAGCGCTCCTGCAGGGCGGCGTCCAGCGTCTCCTCCCCGATGTGCCCGAAGGGCGGATGGCCGAGGTCGTGGCCGAGGCCGATCGCCTCCGTGAGGTCCTCGTTCAGGCCCAGGGCGCGCGAGACGCCGCGCGCGATCCCGCAGGTCTCGAGGGTATGCGTGAGCCGGGTCCGGTAGTGGTCGCCCTCGGGAGCGATGAAGACCTGCGTCTTGTGCTTCAGGCGACGGAAGGCCTTCGAATGGACGATCCGGTCGCGGTCGCGCTGAAACGGCGTCCGGAGCGGCCCGTCCTCCTCGAACTCCGGCCGCGTCGCCGGGTACGAGCGGGTCGCAAGCGGCCACAGGTACTCGTCCTCCCACGCCTGCACGCGCTCGGCGAGCGGGCGCGCGTAGGCG
>JAWVFM010000270.1:0-3124 GCA_033856015.1 Solirubrobacterales bacterium | reverse complement strand
CCTCACTCGATTGTATGCCCGCCTGAGGACATTTCAACCCCGAAGCCGAAAATGCAGGCGGAGGGGCGGGCGCGAACGCTAGAAATAGGGCGTGGGCCTCGAGCCAACCCTCGCCGCAGTGCTTGCCGCCGTCGTCGCGCTGCTGATCCTCGCGCAGTTCCTGCGGGTGCCGTACCCGATCCTCCTGGTCGTCGGCGGGCTTGGCATCGCCCTGGTGCCGGGCATCCCCCGGCTGGCGCTCGACCCCGACCTGGTCCTGGTCGTGCTCCTCCCACCGCTGCTTTACGCCGCCGCCTTCTTCACGCCACTTCGCGAGCTCCGCCGCAACGTCCGGTCCATCTCGCTGCTCGCCGTCGGGCTCGTGTTGGCGACGGCCCTGATCGTCGCGGCGGTGGTCCACTCGGCCCTCGGCTTCGCATGGCCGGAGGCCTTCGTCCTCGGGGCCGTGGTCTCGCCCACGGACCCAACCGCCGCGACCGCGATCGCTCGCCGGGTCGGGGTTCCGGCCCGGATCGCGACCATCATCGAGGGCGAGAGCCTCATCAACGACGCCACCGCGCTCGTCATCTACAAGTTCGCGATCGCCGCGACGCTGAGCGGGGTCTTCAGCCTCCCGCACGCGCTGCTGAGCTTCGTCGTCGACGCTGCCGGAGGCATCGCGATCGGAGCGGGGGTTGGCGCTGTCATCGCGGCCATCCGCTACCGCCTCGACAACCCGCCCGTTGAGGTCACCATCGCGCTCTTCACCGGCTACTTCGCCTACCTGCCCGCCGAGGCGATCGGCGTATCAGGGGTTCTGGCGGCGGTCACCGTCGGCATCTTCATGGGCCGCCTCACATCGAAGCTCACGACTCCGACCACGCGCATCCAGGGGGACGCGGTCTGGGAGATCCTCGTGTTCGTCATGAACTCCGCGCTCTTCGTGCTCGTCGGCATGCAGCTGCCGAACGTGCTCGACGGGATCGGCTCGATCTCCACGGCGACGCTGATCCGCGACGGCGCGATCGTCGCCGCCACGGTCATGGCCGTGCGCGTGATCCTGGTCTTTCCGCTGGCGTACGGCCCCCGGTTTTTCTTCCGGCGCATCCGCGAGCGCGATCCCTACCCGGCGTGGCAGGCCGTGACCATCATCGCCTGGACGGGGATGCGCGGGGCGGTGTCACTCGCCGCGGCGCTGGCGCTGCCACTGGTGACCAATGCGGGCGCGGGCTTTCCCCACCGCGAGGAGATCATCTTCCTGGCGTTCTGCGTGATCCTCGGGACCCTCGTCATCCAGGGGCTCTCCCTGCCGGCGCTCGTCCATCTGCTCGGAGTTGAGGACGACACGACCGCGCGCGACCGCGAGGAGAGCAAGGCGCGGGTCCATGCGACCCGCGCGGCCCTGGCCCGGATCGACGAGCTCGCGAGCGAGGATTGGGTGCGAGACGAAACCGCCGAGCGCGTCCGCAGGAGCTACGACTACCGGCTGCGGCGCTTCAGCGCCCGCTTCGAGGACCCGGACGGCGACGCGGTCGCCTACGAGGAACGCTCCGCGGCCTACCAGAGGCTGGTCCGCGAGATCATCGACGCCCAGCGCCGGGCGCTGCTCGAGCTCCGTGCGAAGGGGGCGATCGACGACGACCTGATGCACGCCATCGAGCGCGAGCTCGACTACGAGGACTCGCGGCTCGAGATTTAGGCGGCCTCGACCGCCTCGTCGAGCCGGTCGTCGCCCCAGAGGACCTCGCCGCCGACGATCAGGCTGGGCACGCCCCTGACGCCCGCCTCCGCGGCCCGATCCGTGGCCGAGCGCAGCGCTTCCTTGACGGCCCGGCGCTCGACCGCGGCGATCACGGCGCGCGGGTGCATCTCCGCCGCCGCGGCGGCCACGAGCACGTTGTCGGGATCGGAGAGGTCGCGGCCGGCGACGAACGCCTGCCTGAACGCGGCGAGCGAAAAGGCGACGGCCCGGCCGATCTCCTTCGCGTAGGTCGCGACGCGCATCGCATAGAGGTAGTCGCCTGGCCATGGGTCGGGCCACCGGATCGGCGGGAGCCCGTAGGCGGACGCTCGCCGCTCGCACTCCGCCATCCCGGCATCGCGTTCGGGGCCGAGGCCCCAGGACGAGCGGCCGAAGCGCTTGAAGAGGCCGCCGAGCAGGACCGGCTGCCACTCGGGCACCTCGGCGCCGCGCTCGGCAAAGAGCCCGTTGATCCGCTCCGCCGCCAGGTAGGCGTAGGGCGAGCCGAGGTCGAAGACGAAGATCGGACGCTCGCTCACAGGCGAACGATATGGCGCCCTGGGGGCGGCGAGTACGCTCCACGCCGATGAGCCAGCCCAAGCTCACCCTTCACGCCCTGCCGCCGTCGCATCCCTGCATGACCGTCGCGGCCGCGCTCGACTACAAGGGCCTCGCGTACGAGCGGATCGACCTCTCGGCCGGGGCCCACAACGCAGCGATGGAGAAGATCTACGGGGCGGGCAGGACCACCGTCCCCGGGCTGATGATGGACGGCGAGCCGATTCACGGCTCGGTGGCGATCCTTCAGCGTCTCGAGGCGCTGCGGCCCGAGCCGCCGCTCTACCCGGAGCCCATGGCAGAAGCCGTCGCCGACGCCGAGCGCTGGGGCGACGAAGAGCTCCAAGACCTCGGACGGCGCCTGCCGTGGGGCGCGATCCACTTTCGACCCGAGGCGATGGGGACGTTCGGGGGCGGGGAGGCCCTCGACCCGGCCGGAACGGACTTCGCGATGCGCTACGCGCACGCGAGCTGGAAGTACCACCGCATCACCTGCGAGCGCCTCGCGGCCGACCTTGCCGGACTGCCGGCGAAGGTCGACCACATCTCCCGGCTGGCGACCGACGGCATCGTGGGTGGCGAGGAGCCGAACGCGGCGGATCTGCAGATCGGCGCCACGGTGCGCGTGATCCTGACGGTGGGCGACGTGCGCCCCATGTTCGACGGGACCGCTGCCGAGCGAATCGCGCGACGCTGGTTTCCCGAGTACCCCGGCGACGTTCCCGCAGGCGCCTACCCGGCCGGGTGGGTCACCGCCGGCTAGAGGCCCGACGGCGCGAGGGGCGCCGGCCTCAGGCTCGCGGGCCGACGGTGAGGCCGCCGTCGACGATGAGGCTCTGCCCGGTC
>JAWVFM010000269.1:0-4073 GCA_033856015.1 Solirubrobacterales bacterium | reverse complement strand
CTCGCGCGACTCGAACGCAGGTCATGGACGAACTCGACGTCGATCTTCAGTCGATCGATCTGCAGCTTCTTCAAATACGTGAAGCCGCCGAACCCCGTGCCGAAGTCGTCCAGGGCCAGGCGACATCCCAGCTCGGCGACACCGCTTGCGAATCGCTGCGCGGCGCTTATGTCCTTCATCAGGGCCGTCTCCGTGATCTCGATCGTCAGCTTTGACGGCGGGGCTTTGGCCTGGCGAAGCTTCTCGGCGATGACGTCGACGATGTGACGACGGCCGACGGTCGCGGTCGAGAGGTTGATGCTCACCTCGTAGCCGCGGGCGATCTGCCGGGCCGCCTCGTCGACTCCCAGCAGGTCGAGCTCCTCGATCAGTCCGTAGTTCTCGGCGACGGCGAGGAACCGGCCCGGCTGGATCGTCTCGCCGTCGCGATCCAACATTCGGCAGAGCAACTCGTAGGAGGGCGGAGCGCCGGTCAAGCTGATGATCGGCTGAGCGTGAAAGACGACCCGGTGCTCGTCGATCGCGTCGCGGATGCGGCCGACCCACACAAGGGTGTCGATCTCGCCGTGGAGGACGTCGTCATCGAGGTCGAGCTCGGAGATATCGCGGCTGACCACCGCGACGCCGAGGACCCTGTGGTCGCCATCGCGCAGCAGGGAGGCGGTCAGCGACACGCTCAGCATCGAGCCGTCCTTGTGGCGTCGCTGGGTCGTGTACTGGCGGACTCCGTCGCCGGCCAGCAGCCTGTCGACGATCTGCTTGGGCTCGTCGGCCAGGTCCTCCGGCACGATCAGGTCCACTATTGACATCCCGATCGCCTCGGCCCCCGTGTAGCCGTATTGCCACTCGGCCGCCTGGTTCCAGGACGTGATCACGCCGTCGGTGGTCTTGGTCAGGATCGCGTCGTCGATGCCCTCCGCGACGTTGGCAAGGAGGTGGCGGCGCTGTTCGTCCGCGACTTGCGCGGTGACGTCATGTGCGACGAAGTCATATCGGCCGTCCATGGCCTCGCTCTGCCACGAAAGCCAGCGCCAGCCGCCGCCCTGCACCGCGTAGCGGTTGCGGAACTCCACCTGAGCGTTGCCTCGGGTCTGATGCTCTTCAACCTGGGCGAGGGTGGCGGTTCGATCGGAGGGATGGACGAACTCGATGAAGGGCTGCGCCATCAGGGCTTCACGCGAGAACCCGAGCGTCCTCTCCCATGCCGGGCTCAAGGCGGTGAAGTAGCGGCCGCTGTGGTCGACGCTGCCGAGCAGGTCCTGCGAGAACTCGAAGATGTGGGCCGCCACGTCGCGCTGATCGACGATCGGGGTTGCTGCGGATTTGGTCTGCTGCGAAGCCATGAAAATATGGCGGAGGCGGCCACCCATTTCTTCAGGCTGCCACGGGACGCTTCGACCGTTTTGTTCATCGGCATCCCCGTGGGAAAGCGTGAACGCCGGCGGGGTGGGGGCACCTGCCTGAATATTGTAGCCAAAGTCACTATCCTCGCGAGAGAGGAGTTCCTCCTACGGAAGGGTGCCGAGTGCTAGGCCGGTTCAAGACGATCTTGGGGACATTACGGAGGTCCTTTTCAGGCCAGGCGGAGGACGCGTACGACAGTCGGGACTCCGCGGTTGACGCCGAGGACGCCGCGTACGCCGATGGCGAGGCCCACGCCTTCGGCCTCGCCTCGGACGAGGTTCGCCGCGCCGAGGACAAAGACGACGACGACTGACGTCGTCGTCGGCCAGAGGCCTCGCGTCAGCCTAAGCGCCTTCCGGTCCTCGGCTGCGGCGCTACGCCGCCCGAGGGCGAGCGGCCGAGGTTGCCGACGATCAGGGACACGACGCTGACCAGGTAGATCTGGCCGATGAGCGCCTCGAGGATCGCCAGCGAGCGGCCGACGCGCAGGGGAGTCGTCAGGTCGCCGTAGCCGACCGTGGTCAGCGTTGCGTAGCTGAAGTAGAGGTAGTCGCTGGTGAGGGACTGCTCGGAGGCGCCGAAGAAGCCGGCGTGTGATCGCGAGCCGACGATCCCGTAGACGAACGTGAACATCAGCCCGATCAGCAGGTAGACGCTCAGCACGCCGATGATCGTCCGCACGGTGACGCGGCTTCGTCGCCGCATGTCGTCGAGCATCCCGGCGACGATCGCGATCGGGGCGAACGCGATCAGGAGCAGGTTGATGACGCGCGCGTCGAGGACCCCCAGCGAGGCGAATCCGAAGAGCGCCACGGCCGAGACGGTCACTGCCCCGACGACGAGCGCGATCAGCACGCGGTCGAGAAGGCCGTGGATGTGGCCGAGGTTGAGCGCCAAGCCAAGCGTCGCCGCCTGGAGCAGCACGGTCGCAAAGCGCGCCCAATCGGTGTCGGGCGCCGCGAGCTGGAACCCGACCGTGCACAGGATCAGCAGCAGGACCAGCGCGTAGCGCGCGGTGTCGGGCCGGCGGAGGGCGGGCAGCGCCACGGCGGGAAGGTTCGCCTTGCGTGCGCTTCGCCCTGCCTCGGACCGGCGCCTTGCACCCGGCGGTCGAGCGGCGGGACGGTCGGTGCGGTCGTTTTCGTGCTCCCGCCGCGGGGTAACCGGTTCACTGCAAAGCAGGCAGGAAGGAGCACCGCATGCCACCCCGTGGAGTCAAGAAAGGGACCAAGCGCGCCCGCCAGTACGAGGAGATCAAGAAGTCGCAGAAGAGCCGGGGGAGGTCGGAGAGCCGCGCCGAGGAGATCGCCGCCCGGACGGTGAACAAGGAGCGAGCCCGCTCCGGCGAGTCACGCGAGAAGTCCAGAACCTCGACCGAGGACATGTCCTCGGGGCGGCGGGGCGGCCGGCGCTCGGGCACGAACCGGCAGAAGGGGCGCACCCGAGAGCAGCTCTACAACGAGGCGAAGAACCTCGGAATCGACGGCCGGTCGAAGATGAACAAGGGCCAGCTTCAGCGCGCCATCGCCGGCAAGAAGAGCTAGGGCTGACGCCTCGCTGGCGGTCCCGCGTCTCAGCAGGGCGACCCGGGCGCAAACGCCTCACTCCGCGCCCTGGCGGTTGGTCTTCTAACCCAAGCGGGAACCGATCGAGATCGGTGAAAGCCGCCGGGGTTCGCGCCGAGTCGCCATCGGCCAGATACCCGGGCGCCGCGCTCGGAAACCCGCGCGAGCTCCGGGGCGACTTGTAGTCGCATACCGACTACAAGTCGCCCCGGGCGCCTCATTCGAGGTAGCGGCGAAGCACCGCGACCACGGCCGCCGGCTCGTCCACCACCTGGCGCCAGCTGAAGCGCAGCACCTCGTAGCCGCGAGCCCGAAGCCAGGCGTCCCGGGTCCGGTCGTCCTCGAAGGCCTGGCGACCACGGTGCCCGCGCCAGCCGTCCGTCTCGACGACGAGGCGGGACGCAGGCCAGAGGAAGTCCACCGTGTAGGGGCCCAAGCGCACGTTGACCTCCGGCCGCTGGAGATGGCGGCGAGAGCAGAGGCGCATGAAAGCGACGCTCGAGCTCGCTTCGGGTCCGGAGCTTGCCGCCGGCTCCGAACCCCTCCTCTTCGCTGCCCAACTCCCAGCCCTTGAAGCTCGCGGCTTTTTGCGCTTGAGCGACAACCTCACGTGAGGCCGTCCTCCGCAGGTCGGCGATCGTCCTCGCCGGTGTGGTCACGGCGATGCCGTCGCGCTCGATGACATCGCTTCGTGGCAGCGAGGATGGGCGGTGGATCCGAAGTCCCGCCCGCTTCAGCCGGCCGGCTCGCCCTGGAGTGCTCACGTGGATCGGGCCAACGCCGACTTCAAGCAGCCCGAGGTGCTCGGCGGCGCTTCTGTGGCTCAATGCCGCACCTTCCCCGCAGGCCAGGAGCGCCGCCAACCATCGCCCCTCGTTGCCGAGGGCGGTGTGTCCAGCGGCGTAGACCCCGCGGTAGACCCGGTGCAGGCGGCCGCTGGCGACCCGGCGTTGGACTCCGCCCTGCGACAGGCCCGTGTCGAGGAGCTGGTCGAACGTGATCACGCCGCGTTGGCGAGAGGCGATCGCCGCGACCACCTCGTCCGGCTGGGCGCTTTGTAGTCGCATACCGACTACAAGTCGCCCCGGGCGGACCGCGCCCTCT
>JAWVFM010000268.1:0-2576 GCA_033856015.1 Solirubrobacterales bacterium | reverse complement strand
GACGAGGCGGCAATCGACTCGTATTGGACGGCGTTCGAGACCGAGTCCGGACGCCAGGGCGTTCTGGACCTCTACCGCTCGGGCGACTTCGAGAAGCTCGAGGCCTACAGCGGCGGGCTCGCCGCGCTCGACGTCCCGATGCTCTGCCTGTGGGGGGAGAACGACGAGTTCGCGCCGGTCGCGGGCGCCTACCGGTTCCGCAAGGAGGTCCCCGGCGCCGAGATCGTCGTGGTCGAAGGGGCGGGCCACTTCGTCTTCGCCGACGAGCCCGAGCGCTGCGCGGAGGCGGTAACGGGCTTCCTGTCGCGCATCAGTGCCACCATCTAGGGCGATGGACCGGCTCATCGTCTACGCGATCCCCGGGTTCGTCCTCCTGCTGGTCGTGGAGCTGCTCTCGTTCCGGCTCGCTCAGGACGACGACGACCTGGTCGGCTACGAGCTCCGCGACACCCGGACCAGCCTCTCGATGGGCGGCGGCAACGTCCTCATCAACGCCGGCTGGACCCTGGTGGTGGCAATCATCTACCAGGCGCTCTACGTGGCGTCGCCGTGGAGCATTCCCTCAGACACTTGGTTGCCGTGGGCGGTCCTGTTCTTCGCCGACGACTTCGCCTACTACTGGTTCCATCGCGCCTCGCACGAGATCCGCCTCTTCTGGGGCAGCCACATCGTCCACCACTCCTCGCAGCACTTCAACCTGTCGACGGCGCTTCGCCAGACGTGGGTGCCGATGACCTACTACCCGATCTGGGTGCCGCTCGCGCTCGCCGGCTTCAGGCCATGGATGATCTTCACCCAGCAGTCGGTCAGCCTGATTTACCAGTTCTGGATCCACACCGAGAAGATCGGCAAGCTCCCGAAGCCCTTCGAGCTCGTCTTCAACACGCCGAGCCACCACCGCGTCCACCATGGCTCCCAGCACCAGTACCTCGACCGCAACTACGCGGGCATCCTGATCATCTGGGACCGCCTCTTCGGGACCTTCGAGCCCGAGGGCGAGCGGGTCCGCTACGGCCTCACGAAGAACCTCCAGACCTTCAACCCGGTGAAGGTGGCCTTCGGCGAGTACCGGGCGATTCGGAACGACGTGCGCGGTGCGAAGAGTTGGCGCGAGCGCTTCGGCTACGTGTTCGGCGGCCCGGGCTGGACGCCGGACCACCTTGCCGATCGGCGCGAGCTCGAGCGCGAGCGGGCGCCGGAGATCGCGCTGCCGCCGCCCGAAGCCCGCGAGCCCGCCGTCAGGTAGGCGACCCGAGCCCGAGCAGGTCTAGGCCTCGGAGGCGATCGCGGCGACCTCTTCGGGCACCGGTCGCGGGCGCAGGAGCGTGACCGCCAGGGCAGCCCCGACCGCGCAGAGAATCGCGCCGAGCGTGAAGGCGAGCTGGTAGCCATCACTCTGGGCGACGAGCGCCGGGACGCCATGGGCGAGCTGGTCGCCCGTGCGCGAGACGGCGATCGTGCTGAGGGCGGCGAGCCCGAGTGCGCCGCCGACCAGGCGGGAGGTGTTGATCATCCCGGAGGCCAGGCCGCTTTCACCAGCGGGCACGCCCTGGACCGCGGCGATCGTGACGGGGACCATCGACATTCCGAGCCCGACCGCGGCGACGACCCCGCCGGGGAGCGCCTGCGTCGCGTATGAGGCTCCGGCGCTGACGCCGCTGAGGAGAGCCAGCCCAGCGCCGGCGAGGAGCATTCCCGTGGTCAGCACCGGTCGGATTCCAAAGCGGGCGATGAGCTTCGGCGCCTGCGTCGACGCCACCACGATGCTGAGCGTCATCGGCAGGAAGAGCAGCCCGGTCTGGAGCGCGTCGTGGCCCAGCACCTGCTGGAGGTAGAGCGACAGGAAGAACCACATCGCGAAGAGCGCCGAACCGAGCAGGAAGATCACCGCGTTCGCGGCGCGCAGCGTGGGCATGCGGAAGATCCGCAGCGGCATGAGAGGCGCCGGCGCGACGCGGCCCTCGACGTAGACGAACGCGCCGATCAGGGCCACCGCCACGGCGAGCGGCACGAGCACTCCCGGCGCGCCCCAGCCGAGGGCGTCGGTGCGCACGACGCCGTAGACGAGACCGGTGAGGCCGGCCGTGATGAGCACGGCGCCGGCCAGGTCGAAGTGGCCCTGACGGGCGTCGGCAGCCTGACCGCCAGGCACGATGCGCCGGCCGACGAAGGCCACAGCCAGGCCGATCGGGACGTTGACGAGGAAGATCGCGGGCCAGCTGAACGCCTGGGTCAGGATGCCGCCGGCCAGCACCCCGGAGGTCCCCCCGAGGCCTGCCATGGCGCCCCATAGCCCGAGCGCGCGGTTGCGCTCGGAGCCCTCGGCGAAGGAGGTCGTGATGATCGCGAGGCTCGCGGGCGAGATGATCGCCGCACCGAGACCCTGGAGCGCCCTGGCGCCGAGAAGCGGGCCCTGGGCCCCGGCGATCGCGCACACCAGCGAGGCGCCGGAGAACACGACCATGCCGATCAGGAACACCCGCTTGCGACCAAAGAGATCCGCCGCGCGCCCGCCGAGAAGCAGGAAGCCGGCAAAGGTGATCGTGTAGGCGTTCACCACCCATTGCAGGCCGGTT
>JAWVFM010000267.1:0-3140 GCA_033856015.1 Solirubrobacterales bacterium | reverse complement strand
CAAAGGACAACCGGGCACGGAAAGGCCCATTTCCACGCGTTTCTGCGGGATCGCGCGTTGAGTTGGTGTTAAGCGTGGGGCACGCCCGGCCCCTTCCGCCTATTTCAGCTTCGCCGAGGCGGCGTCGGGCTTGCCGAAGGCGACGGTGCCCTCGAGCTTGACGGTCGCCGTCGAGCGCCCCTTGAGCGCCTTCTTGCCGGACGCCGACAGCTTCAGGGAAACCGGCTCCGTTGCGCCGGTGGCGACGTCGACCTGGCTGACGTGGCCGAGCTTCTTGGTGCCCACCAGCGCGACGAGGTCCACGACGGCGTCCGACCCGGAGTCGCTCACCCGCGTCTTCAGGACCCCGGATTTGCGGACCGTCGCGAGCTTCGAGCTCTTGATCGCCACGGCGATTTGCGGGCGAGGGACCGGGGTGCCGGCTGAAGTGACGGTGAGCGTCCCGGTCATCGCCGCGTGGAGCGTGCAGTGGAACGGATAGGTGCCGGCTTTCAGGTACTGAACGCCCTCCACCGACTTCGTCGCCGGGACGTTGAAGGTGCCCCGGTCGAAGAGCGGGCCGCCGTCCGGACCGGCCTTCGTCGAGTAGACGTTGTGGGGAGCATGCTGGGTGTTGTCGAAGACGAGCGAGCCGCCTTGCAGGATCTGAACGACGCCGCTGTTCTCGTAGTCGTTGCCGGTCGGGGTCGTCGACAGGGTCGTGTCGAAGGCCAGCGCCGGGACGCAGAGGCCGACGAACGCGACCGCGCCGGTCAGGGCTGTCAGCCCTCGAAGCGTCGTGCCACCTCGCCCCAGCTGACGACGTTCCAGAAGGCGTCGAGGTAGTCCGGGCGCTTGTTCTGGTACTTCAGGTAGTAGGCGTGCTCCCAGAAGTCGTCGCCCAGCAGCGGCGTCTTGCCCTCGGAGATCGGGGAGTCCTGGTTGGCGGTGGACATCACGTCGATGTCCGAGCCGTCCTTCACCAGCCACGCCCAGCCCGAGCCGAAGCGGTTGATGCCGGCGTTCTTGAACTCCTCCTTGAAGGCGTCGAACGAGCCGAACTTCTCGTCGATCGCGTCAGCGAGCGCGCCCTCCGGCTCGCCGCCCCCGTCCGGGCTCATGATCTGCCAGAAGAAGCTGTGGTTCGAGTGGCCGCCGGCGTTGTTGCGGACCGGCCCGCGCTTCTCGTCCGGGAGCTGGTCGAGGCTGCGCAGGACGTCGTCGACGTCCGAGTCCGCCCACTCCGTGCCCTCGAGCGCAGCGTTGGCCTTGTCCACGTAGGCCTGGTGGTGCTTGTCGTGGTGGATGCGCATCGTCTCCTCGTCGATGTGGGGCTCGAGCGCGTTGTAGTCGTAGGGAAGGTCGGGTACCTCGAAGGCCATCTCGTTCTCCTTGTCTGAAGGAAGGTTGCCCCCTTACCTTATCCAGGCGGGGCCGCCGCCTAGCGGCCCATCGCTCAGCCGGGTTCGCTGCCTAGGTCATCTAGCCGAGCGCGTCGCGAAAGCCGTCGCGCCAGGTCGGGTGCGCGGGAGCCCACCCGAGCTCGGCCTTGGCCTTGGCGTTGGACGCCCCGCGCAGCTGGGTCGCCATAGTGGCGACCGCCTTCCCCGCTGCGAGGCGGGCGATGAAGGTGGGAATCCGCCACGGTCTGGGGGCCCCGACGGCGTCCGCGAAGACCGGCAGCCAGTCGCGAAGCCTGGCGGGCTCGTCGTCGACGACGTTGTAGACGCCCGGGCTTCCGCCTTCCACGGCGGCCACCGTCGCGGCGGCGGCGTCATCGACGTGGACGAACGAGAACATGCCGTTGCCGCGACCGACTACAGGGAAACGGCGGCGACGGACCTCCTGGGCCTGGTAGCCGTCGCGGCGGTAGGAGGTGCCCGGCCCGTAGAAGAACCCGTAGCGCAGTACCAGCCCGTCGATCCCTTCGGCGCCGAGCACCTGCCGCTCGAGGTCCATGATCCCTTCGAGAGCCGTCGCGAACGCGCCGGCCGCGCTGCGCATCGGGGGTGCTTCCTCCGCCTTCACCCAGTCGCCCTCGGGCTCGTAGAGGAACGCCACGCTCTGGGCGACCATCCGCGTTGCGCCGGCCGCGTGGGCGGCCGCGACGAGGTTCGCTGTGCCCTCACGCCGGACCCGGTTGGTCGCGTCGTACACGCCGGGCTCGCGAGGATCGAGCTTCTCCGGCAATGCGGTCAGCTCGTGGACGACCACCTCGGGCGCGGCCAAGACCACCTCGTCGCGAAGTGCCTCGGGATCGAGCGCGTCGCACACCACCGCCGTCGCGCCCGCGGCGCGAAGCTCGGCGACGCGTTCCTCGCGACGCGTCATCCCGGTGACCTGATGCCCCGCGGCGAGCAGGGCCCGCACGAGCGGACGCCCGATGGCACCGCTCGCCCCGGCGACGAAGACTCTCAAGAGAAGGGGCTGAGCATGGGCGACCATCTAAGCGGATCACCAGGCCGTCCGGACGAGCACCTCGACGAATGCCGCGAAGAGGCCGGCGCCCGCCAGCCAGGCGCGGGTCGCCCCGCGCTCCCGCGGCAGCCCGGCAGCGCCGAGCATCACCAGCGGCGCGAAGGGCAGCCAGATCCGCTCCACCTCGCCCTTCGAGAGCCCGGTCAGGTCCGCGAGCAGGACGGCCGCGAGCGCCGCGCCCACCATGAGTCGTTCGCCGTGCTCGCGCAGGCCGGCGAGGCCAACGCAGACGGCCGGCCCGAGAGCGACGGCGAAGGCGGCGAGGTCGTCGACGAAGAAGAATCCGTACGGTCGCGTCGCGGCGATGCCGGCGTTGTGCGCGTTCCGCGAGGCCGAGTACCCGTCGAACCACCAGAACCCGCCGAGCGCGAAGCCCCCCAGCACGATCACGGGCCCGAGCGCGGCGACGGCGAGCGTCCGCAGCCGCCGGCGGGCGATCGCGATGACCGCCGGGACCACCCAGATCAGGACGAGGCCGTAGGAGAGCATCAGGGCCGCGCCGAGGAGCAGCCCGCCGGCCAGAGCCAGGGCGTCGGCACGCAGACCGTCGCGCCCAGTCGCGAGGACCACCAGCGCGACCCCCCAGCACGCAACCCCCGCGAAGAACGCGTCCGCCGAGGTGGCGATCCAGATCGCCGCCGGCGCCAGCACGAGAAACGGCGCCGCGGCGCGGGCCCGTTCCT
>JAWVFM010000266.1:0-4458 GCA_033856015.1 Solirubrobacterales bacterium | reverse complement strand
TCACCTACATCGACGGCGAGGCGGGGATCCTCCAGCACCGCGGCTACTCGATCGAGCAGCTCTGCGACCGCTCGACGTACCTCGAGGTCGCCTACCTCCTCACCTTCGGCGAGCTGCCCACCGCCCCCCAGCTCGAGCGCTGGACCTTCGACGTCACCCACCACACGTTCGTCCACGAGGACATCAAGAACCTCTTCGAGACGTTCCGCTACGACGCTCACCCGATGGGAATGCTCCTCTCGGGGGTTGGAGCTCTCTCGACGTTCTACCCGGACGCCAAGCGCATCGACGATCCGCAGGAGCGCTACATGGCGGCGATCCGTCTGATCGCCAAGGTGCCGACCCTCGCGGCCTTCGCGTACCGCCACAACATGGGCCTGCCGTACGTGTATCCGGACAACGACCTCTCCTACTCCGAGAACTTCCTCTCGATGCTGTTCAAGAAGACCGAGGTGCGCTTCGAGCCCGACCCGCGCCTGGCGAAGGCACTCGACGTGCTCTTCATCCTCCACGCCGACCACGAGCAGAACTGCTCGACCAACGCGGTCCGCGGCGTGGGCTCCTCCCAGGTCGATCCGTACTCGGCGGTCGCCGCCGGCGTGGCCGCCCTTTACGGCCCTCTGCACGGCGGCGCCAACGAGGCGGTGCTGCGGATGCTCCGCCGGATCGAGTCGGTCGAGAACGTGCCGGACTTCCTCGAGAGCGTCAAGAACCGCGAGGAGAAGCTCATGGGCTTCGGCCACCGCGTCTACAAGAACTACGACCCGCGGGCGCGAATCATCAAGAAGCACGTCGACGAGGTGCTCGAGGCCACCGAGTACAACCCGCTCATCGAGATCGCCACCGAGCTCGAGAAGCGCGCGCTCGACGACGACTTCTTCACGTCTCGCAAGCTCTACCCGAACGTCGACTTCTACTCCGGGTTGATCTACGAGGCGCTGGAGATTCCGACCGAGATGTTCACGGTGATCTTCGCGATCCCGCGGACCTCCGGCTGGATCTCCCAGTGGATGGAGATGAACGACGACTCCGAGCAGAAGATCGCCCGGCCGCGCCAGATCTACACAGGCCACCTGGACCGCGAGTACGTCGCGATCGACGACCGCGAGGGCCCGGACAAGATCGTGGGCCCGCCGGCACGGCGGCCAAAGCGCCAGCGTCGCGGCGCATAGGTCATCTGGGGCCAACCCGCTCTCACGGCGCCGAGCCGCGGGTAGACTCGCGCCGCGGTGGCGAGATGGCGACTCACGGTCAGGCATGGGCCGCGCGTCGAGAGGGAGGCGTTCGATGACCTCCACGAGGCGCTCGCCTCTGTTCGCCGGCATGCGGCGGCCGTCGTGAGCGAGGGGCGCCTCGAGCCGGTGCAGGGCTTCAAGGAGTACGAGGCCGGCGACCAGGTGGCGGCCCGCATCGAGCTCTCGACCGGTCGGCTCTTCAACGGCCGCGAGGCCGGCGTCGACGTGATGGGCGATGGCACCCTCGTCCCCTACCGGGGCGTGGTCCGCAAGGAGCGGCTGGACGGCCGCACCCCCGACGCCGCGCTCGACGCGGTCCGAAGGGCCCTCGGGTGAGCGTGCAGGAAATCCCGAAGGGGAGCTACGCGGCGGGGCGGCGCGTGCGGCTCCCGCGCGGTGCCGAGCGGCCGATCCGCGTCTACGTCAACGGCATCGAGCAGGCCGAGGAGGGCGACTACCGCGTGGCCGGCGGCATGGTCGTCTTCAACCGGGAGATCATCAAGGAGGAGAAGCTCTCCGGCCTGCGCTGGCTCGTGATGCTCGTCGGCGTCGTGGGCACCTACCGAAAGAACGAATCGGTGGACGTCGAGTACAGGTTCCGCGGTGAGACGAAGCTGATCTCCGACGTGCAGATTCTGCCCGGCTGAGCGATGGCGGACGCTCGGCGACAACCCGGAGTGACCCGCCGTGGCCTGATCGGCGCGGGCGCCGGCCTCGGCGCGGCGCTGACTCTCGGTCGGGGCGGCGGCTTCGCGACGGACTTCGCGGACGCCCGGGCCGCGAGCCCCTGGCTGCGGAAGCCGGACAGCCTCCCCGATCGCCGGCGCCCGGCCGGCACGCCGACCGCCAAGCTTCCCTTCGATCACGTGGTCGTCCTGATGATGGAGAACCACTCGTTCGACTGCTACTTCGGAATGCTTCCCCGCCGCGGCCAGCGCCTGGCCGACGGGTTCACGCTCGACTCGCGCGGCCGGCCGATCAACCGGAACCCGTACAAGGACGGTTACGTCGTCCCCTTCCGGGCCACGAGCGAGTGCCAGGCCAGCGTGAGCCAGAGCTGGAACTCCACCCACGCCCAGATCGACGGCGGGCGGATGGACGGCTTCGCCCGCAACCACCCGCAGTCGATGGTCTACTGGACGGACGAGGACCTGCCGTTCTACTACTCGCTGGCGAAGACCTTCACCCTGGCGAACCGCTGGTTCAGCTCGGCCCCCTGCCAGACGTATCCCAACCGCCGCTTCCTGCTGGCGGGAACCGCCTACGGCCTGGTCTCGACCGACACGAAGAGCCTCTCCGACCCTCCCCCGCCCAACGGCACGATCTTCGACCGGCTCGAGACGTACGGAATCGGCTGGCGCAACTACTTCACTGACCTGCCGGGCACGGGCGTGATTCCCTCGATTCTCGAGTCGCAGCCCTCGAGCGCCGCACCGATCGCGCAGTTCCACGCCGATTGCGCCGCCGGCACGCTGCCCGCGGTCAGCTTCGTCGACCCCGAGTTCGGCGTGGCCGGCGAGGTCGGCGGGCCCCTCGAGTCCTTCCTCCCGGACTCGATCAAGTCCCTGGGAGTCACGATCAGCGCCCAGGGCGGGAGCGAGGAGAACCCGCAGGACATCCAGATCGGCGAAGCCCAGGGGGCCACCGTGATCAACTCCGTCCTCTCCTCCCCGGCCTGGCCGCGCACGCTGCTGATCTGGACCTACGACGAGCACGGCGGCTACTACGACCACGTCCCGCCGCCAAACGCCGTCCGCCCGGACGACATCGCCCCGGTGATCGGGCCTGATGACACCCCAGGCAGCTACGGCATCTACGGTCCGCGGGTACCCGCCGTCGTCGTCTCGCCCCACTCGAGGCCCGGCAAGGTCTCGAACGTGGTCTGCGACCACACCACCGTGCTCGCGACGATCGAGGCCAAGTGGAACCTGCCCGCGTGCACGTATCGCGACGCCAACGCCGCCACGATCGAGAGCTTCATCGACACCAAGCGCGCCCGTCTTCTCGACCCGCCGGCCCTGACGGCGGCGGCCGACCCGGTCCCCGGCGAGCAGAACTGCTCGACCGACGACCCCCCGCTACCCGTCCATCACCGATGGCGCGCCTGAGGCCCGCGGCCGTGCTGGCGCTGGTCGCCGCCGGCGCCCTGGCGGCGCTGGCGCTCGCGGCCGGCGGCTCGTCGCGTACACGCTCGACCACGGTCGCCTCGTTTGACTCGAGCGGGCTGAACGTCCACTGCGCGGGTTCTCAGCGGCTCGTGCTGGGCGGTGTCAAGGCCTCGACCAGCCACTCGGAGGGTCTCGTGATCTCCGCGGTTCACCCGCACGGAACAAGGGCGTTGAGGGTGGCCGCGACGAACGTGTTCGTCAATCCGGCCGGCCTGTCCGCCACCGCGTACTGCACGCACCGGCAGCGGCTGAGCATCGTGACGAAGTCGGTCAAGGTGCCCGCGGCAGACGCTGGAGAGCCCGCAATGGGGTCCGTCGGCGCCCGCTGCCCGGGCGGGACCGTCGTGAGGCTCGGCGGGTTCTCGGCTGCGGTCTCGGCCCAACCGGCCGGGCCGAGCGTGGTGGTCAACCGCATGAAGCGCACGGGCAGGCGGACGCTGACCGTGGCCGCAGCGAACGCCGGGGACCGTCCGGGAAAGCTCGAGGCGATCGCCGGCTGCGGCTCCGGCCCCGCGCCGTCTCCCGTGAAGACGACCGTCGGGCTCCCGGCGGCCGGCGGGCGCGCCAAGACGACCGCGCGCTGCCCGAGCGGGCTCCGCCTGGTCTTCGGCGGCTTCCAGACGCGCTCGAACGATGGCCAGGGGCCGTATCTCCGCGAGCTCGCTCGCCCCAGTGCCGGCCGCTGGCGAGTGGGAGCGTTCCAGTTCAAGCGCCCGCACGCCGTCCTCAAGGCGATCGCCTATTGCGGCTGAGAGTCCGCGCGGTCGGGGGCCGTAACTCCTTACCGCCCCCCAATCTCTATACATAGGCGTCGGCGGGTTCATGACGAACACAACTCAAGTCGCAGGGGCAGCGACCATGGCGCGAGCCCTGGGCCGCCTTCGACTCTCCGCCGCCGCCGTGGTTCTGCTGACCGCCTTTGCCCTGGTGGCCGCGCTAGCCGGGGCCGTCCCTGAAGCGGGCGCCCACGTCTACTGGGCAATTCGAGGTAGTGGGGCGGGCACGACGATCGGCCGCGCCAACCCCGACGGCGGCAGCGCCAACCCGAACTTCAT